>CAZDNQ010000326.1:0-5738 GCA_964506605.1 uncultured Victivallis sp.
AAGCCCGAGGATGACCACATGCAGAACGCATCTTCGCAGGAAGTTCCTAACGTCTACGGCCACGGGCACACCCCGTATCTGGCCAACGTGATCGATGCGATTGTGAACAACAAGCCCGCGCTCGTCGAAGCCCCTGAAGGCAAGAAGAACATCGAGATCCTGACGGCCCTCTACGAATCAGCCGCGCTTGGCGGACAGAAGGTCCAGCCGGGATGCAAGATCACCAAGTCCCTTCTCGGGCATAAGCCTGGCTGACGGAAGCCGGAGCACCCGCATGGATTTCAATTTCAACAGGCTGAATGCGTATCTCATCGTTCTGCTTGTGTGGGCGGGCGTATATCTTCCCGGACTGGGCGTCCTAGACATAGACTTCAACGAAGGCCGCAGGATCATGCCGGCGGTCGGGATGCTTGAAAGCGGAAACTGGCGTGTGCCGACGCTTGCCGGAGAGGAATATTTCAAGAAGCCGCCGATGATAAACTGGCTGATCGCAGGTTCCTTCATCGCATTCGGCGAAAGGTCCGAGTTTGCAGCACGATTTCCTTCAGCAATCGCCATGCTCGCCTTTGTCACGCTCCTCATGCTGATGCCTTCGCCGTTCCTCGACATGAAGGCGCGCATGGCATCGTCCATCCTGTTCCTCACGTGCATCGGATGCCTTGACAGCGGGAGGCAGGCTGAGATCGACAGTGTGTATTCATGCGTCTCCGGGATGTCGATGATTGCATGGCTGAACCTCTGGGCGGGAAAGAAGACCGGCTCGTTCCTGCTTTGGTTCATCCCGTCGCTGATAGTCGGATTCGGCCTGCTGCTCAAAGGCCCGATAATACTGTTCTTCTTCTATCTTCTCGTGCTGTCCGTGCTGGCATATGAGCGGAAGCTCAAGGTGCTTTTGAGCGCATATCATCTGATTGGAATTGCAGTGATGCTCGGGATCTTCCTGTCATGGGCGATGACCATTCCATCGTCGGCATCATCAAATTCAGCAGGCGCCAAGATGACAGGGACATGGATTTCTGAGATTGCCATGAGGTTCAAGGGCGAGGAGCTGAATTTCGCGAAGTGGCCGGTGCGCGCGCTCGGAGCCTTCCTCAACCTTCTGCCATGGCTCCTCTTTGCACCGCTGCTTTTCAGCAGGAACATCATTGCAGGGATTCCGGATGACCGCAGGCAGATGTTCAAGGGATGCCGTTTTGCGATCATCGCAGCTCTTGTTGCCGTGAACCTGATGCCCGGCGTGAAGGCGCGTTATTCCATGCCGATCTACGGGCTGGCGCTGGTGATGATCGGCTGGACGCTGATGTATGCGTCGTTCCCCAGGATCGAGAAGTTCTGGAGGAACCTGATACTGGCGATTTCCGGGATTCTGGCCGTTGCATGCGTCGTCTCATTCATCGCCGTCATATCAGGGTTCGCCGGAAAAATATCATTCATCCCGGCTGATTCACTGGTGAAGCTTAATGCCGCCGTCGACGGCATCCGTACGTCGCGGGACATGCTTTTCTCATGCGGGCTTGTGATGGCCGCATCAGTGGCATTGTTTGTCTGGCTGCTGAGAAGACGCGAGCTCATGGAGGGAAGTTTCAAACTTGTACTTGCGAGCGGGACTCTTGCCGTGGCGCTCAGCCTGTCAGCTGCGAACTTCGCAGTTCCCGTGATGGCGCAGTTCCAGAAGGGGCATGAGGAGCTTGCCGGCAGGATCAACGCGATGACAAACGGCGGTACGCTTTATGCATACCGCACGGAATGCGAACCTTTCCTCTTCTATATAAGACCGTCGGTGAAGTTCGTCAGGAACAACAGCAGGATAGATGCAAACGTCAGATATCTGCTGTACCGCGCCGATCTCCAGGCGGAGCTTGACAAGTCAGGCGTGCTGTCGGGCAGGAAGAGCAGCGAGCTGTCCAGGTTCGGGCACCGCAGGACGGAATATGTGCTGCTGGCGGTAGACGGCGGCTGACGGATCTTACTTCTTCACTTCCTGGGAAACGGCCTTCCACTTGCCTGCTTCCTTCTTGAAGGTGAACTGCCAGGTGACCTTCGGTCCGGCCATTTCCGCGGCTTCCATCTTGCATATGGCGGTGGCGGTCTCGCCCTTCTCGTCGACTTTCTCGAAGCTTGCGACCTTCATGTCCATGCTTCTGCTCTTGCAGTAGTCCTTTATGGCGGATTCGAACGGGCCTGTGTTGACGGTCACCTCATCCTTCTGGCCGCAGGCGCAGAGCAGGGACAGGAGGATTGAGATTGAAATGCAGGCGGCAAAAAGCTTTCTCATAGGGCACCTCGGTCTGTTTTTGTTATATATGGCTGATATGGAAAACTAGCATCTGGCCGGTGAACTTGCAATTGGAATGCCAATTTTAAGAGCTTGCCTTGATAATAGCCGTGCAATGGAATATTCTTATAGCCATTTTATGATCAGACAGGGGGCCGGAAATTGAAAAACACCTACATATGTCCATCCTGCAAGAAGGAATTCGACTGGGATGACTCCATGGAGGAGACGCTGATAAGGTGTCCGCTCTGCCAGACGGAGATGATGGCGCCCGGCCCGCTCCTGGCGAAGGGTGCGACAGTCGGAGACTATCTGGTCAGGGAGAGGATCGGCATCGGAGGAATGGGCGAGGTATATCTCGCCGAACAGCGTTCGATGAAACGCCCTGTGGCGCTGAAGATCCTGCATGAAGATCTCATCAAGGACCAGGCTTATCTCGAGAGGTTCTACCGCGAAGTCCGCATTCTCGCACAGATAGAGCATCCCAACGTGGTCAGGGCGATCGAGGCCGGTAAGGACGGGGACGTCTATTATTTCTCCATGACTTTCGTCGATGGCAAGGATATCAAGCGGCTGCTTGACGAAGGGAAGAGGTTTACGGAGCATGAGGCCCTCAGGATAACCTGCGAGATCGCCTACGCCCTGAAGTACGCCTGGGAGAAGCATGGCATCCTGCACAGGGACATCAAGCCTGCCAACATAATGCTGACCGCCGACGGCGACGAGGTCAAGCTGATGGATCTCGGAATATCCAAGAAGGTCACCGGAGAGGACGTTGAACTCACCATGGCCGGAATGATGGTCGGTTCCCCGCAGTACGTCAGCCCCGAACAGGCGAAGGCGCTGAAGGACATGGATTTCAGGGCGGACATGTATTCGCTGGGCGCGAGCCTCTACCATATGCTTGCCGGACAGCCGCCGTATCCTGGTGACAACGCCATGGAAGTGCTTGCAAGGCATCTCGACGAGCCTGTGCCGGATCCCCGCAATTTCAGGCCTGACGTCTCGAAGCGCACGGCCGAGCTCATAGCCATAATGATGGCCAAGAGGAAGGAGGATAGGTTTGCTGGCTGGGATGACTGCATAAGCGAGATCAAAGACATAATGGATGTCCTGGCGGAAGGCGATAAGAAGACGACGAGTTCCATAGCCGTTCCAGCACCTGTGACAGCTGGGAAACCATCCAATGCAAAACCTGCAAAGGCCGGAGGCCCCGCAGTTTCCATGAAGACGCTTAAGATAATTGTATATGTGTTTCTTTTTGCGATATGCCTTGTAGGTTTCGCCCTTGTCGTTAAGAAGGGGATGGCGGATGCGAAGAGGGAAAGGGCGAAGGGGCTGCTGGACGAGGCGGTGAAGTTTGTCGAGGCAAATCCAGATCCTGCGAATTTCAGGAAGGCGCTCGCGATGTTCGAGTCCGTACAGCGTTTCGGCATAGAGGAATATTCCGCTGAGGCGAAGAATGAGATGGACAAGATACTCGAGAAGGCGCAGAAGCTAAAGAGCAAAAGGATACAGGATCAGAAGCGCATCGCCCTGGAGGAGCTGAAGAAGCAGTCCTATGGATTTGAGAACGGCGGAGAGCTGGACAAGGCGATTGCCGTATGGGAGAACTACAGGAAGGGAGGTCCTTATGCGAAGGACTTCGATTTTGAAATAGGCAAGGCGATAGATTATCTTGCCAGGAAAAAGAAAAGCAAGGAAGACGGGGTTGAGTGAACCATCCGCTTCCGGAAAGGTTTTTGAATGATGGGAGAAATCGACATCTATAGGATCGAGAGGCCGTCGCCGATGCTGCTGAAGCTCTATGTAATCCGCAGCATCCTCTCCGGCCCGTTCGTGCTCTTCGCCCTGCCGGTGCTGCTTTTCAGGTACTACACGCTGAGATATAAGTTCGACGGCGAGGGCATCGGCATGAAGTGGGGGCTGATATTCCGCAGGGAGGTCAACCTCACCTATGCGAGGATCCAGGACATCCATCTCACATCCGGGCTCATCCAGCGCTGGCTGGGGCTTGCCGACGTGAAAATCCAGACCGCATCTGGAAGCGCCGAGCCTGAGATGACGATCGAGGGTATAATCGAATACGAGGGTCTCCGGAATTTCCTTTATACCAAGATGCGCGGCTACAGGGATCTGTCCGCGGCGCGGACCGCCGCTCCCGCGGCTCAGGCCGTCTCCTCCGGAGCCCAGCTTCCAGGCGAAGCCGTGGAAATCCTCATGGAAATCAGGAACGAGCTGAAATCTGCACGGGAGGCGCTCGAGAGGGCCGCCGCAAAACAATAATGTACCAGTTCGTGAAAAATGTCGTGCTGAGGGTTTTGAGGGTTCCGCCGGAACCTCTCGACCCCATGGGCGAGGTCGGCAGCCTGAAGGTTTTCAGGGCGTCCCCGAACTTCTTCAAGTACCGTCTCTATGTGTGGATCATACAGAAGGTCGTCTCCACATGCTTCTTGGTCCTCGGCGCCGGGATTTTCCTTGCAATGTCGCTGAAATCACATCCCGTCTCCTTCACTGTGCTTGCCGGTATCCTCCTTTCGCTTCTGGGACTGTTCATCGCAGGAACAGTCCATCTCATAATATCGTTCATAATGCTCAGGCTTGACTACGAGATGAGATGGTACAAGATCACCGACAGGAGCCTCAGGATAAGGGAGGGGATCGTCTTTGTCAGGGAAATGACGCTGACGTTTGCGAACATCCAGAACATCTCCATCTCACAGGGGCCGATACAGCGCTTCTTCGGGATAGCGGACCTCAAGGTTGAAACGGCAGGCGGGGGCGCCGCCGTCGTGCAGTCGGACAATAATTCCCAGAACCAGCTCTTCTCAATGCATGTCGGGGTGTTCAGGGGGATTGACAACTATGACGAAGTCAGGGACACCATGCTTGCCAGGCTCAAGAAGCTGCGCGACACCGGGCTGGGCGACACCGACGAGCACCATGGCGTCGCCGTGCCTCGGCACGCAGATCCGGCGCAGCCGCATGTGGAGATGATTGATGTGCTGAAGGAGATTGCCCGGGAGGCGTCGCTGCTGAACAAAGGTGCGGCCGGATTCTCTGCGAAAACCTAGGTGACACCCTGCAAACCCTGGATAAAATACTTCTGTTCCTGGCGCTGCTTCTTATTCCTCTGGTTTTCCTCTTTGTCCGCAGCTGGATGAAGGCGTCCAGGAGGAAGGCTGCGCTTTCAAAACCATTTCCCGCGGAATGGGACAGGTTTATTGACGAAATTCCGCTCTGCAGCAGGATGCCACGTGTTCTGAAGCAGGATCTCCGCCGCCTCGTCAATGTCTTCCTGTCTGAAAAATCATTCGAGGGATGCAGGGGACAGAAGATAACGGACGAGGTGAGGTACATGGCGGAATTATTTCTGCAATGATGGATACTACAATGGGTATTAATGCAATTGCTTTGTCTGAAGGAAGTGTTTCCACATCGGACATGACAATTAGCTTTTTAA
>CAZDNQ010000327.1:0-5732 GCA_964506605.1 uncultured Victivallis sp.
TCCGGGCTTCAGCAGCATCAGCATCAGAAGCGCAGTCGCGACCGTCCCGGGAATCTGGATGTTTATATCCGACAATGAATGCAGGGCCCAGGCGGTCCATCCAAGTATGAGCGCGAAATTCATGATGTTGTCAGGCATGGCTGACTTCCTGATGACCTTTGCGGCAACCAGGATCAGCGGGTAGAGCAGGGCGGCTGCGGACACGGCGAGTCCGGCGATTCCGGCCTGGCACGCGAAATCGAGCACAAAGTTATGGGATGTATGCGGGGCTTCAGTGCCCATATAATGTTTCAACAATGTGTATTGGTGGAAGAAGTCGCCCCAGCCGGTTCCGAGCAGGATGTTGTCCTTGAAGATCTGCAGCGCTACGGCGAAATAGTCCAGCCTGACCTCCAGCGAACCGAGGTTGCGTCCCGCGTTTATGAAATAGATGCCTGCGGAAGTCGCGACAAGCACCACGGCAATGCTGGCTATCCTTAGCTTCATGTTGAACGGGAAGAGGGCCGCAGTGACGGCGATGGCGAGTCCGAACCCCAGCACTGCGCCTCGGCTGCCGGTGAAATAGAGTATGGTGAACATGAGCCCGGCGCACAATATGCATGTGGCGGCGGCGACATATCTTCTGTGCTTTTCCGGGAATTTGAAGAGTGTTACGATAACTAGGGCCGCCCATGAAATCGACAGCAGGAGGAATCCGATCTGGTTGAAGCTGGTGGAAAGCCACAGGAGGAGCATTGTCGCGGACATTATGATCGCTGATTTCAGCGCCACCGTGCTCCTCCACAGGAGGACAAGGCAGAGCGGGATTGTGAGGACAAGATGCGCCGCAAGGCTGTTGCAGAGGGTGAACGGCGAGTAGACGCGGGTCTGGCCCAGCCTGTTCTGCAGGTGCGCCGTGGTCTTGAGGCCTGTCTGCAGCTCCTGCTGGTAGACGTAGTCCAGCGTCTCCTTGAAACCCCAGAGCAGCTGCTGAAGCCCCATGAGCGCGGAGAAGATGGCTGCCATGGCTATGGCGTTGAACATGAGCTCCCTCATGTCGGGCCTGCTTTCGAGCAGGAAATAGACCGCCAGGCAGAAGGAGGCGATGCCGGCCATGTGGGCTGCCTGCTGTATCGCGAAGTCCTTCGTGCTCGCATTCGCAAATCCGAGCGTAGTGACGACCGCGAGCAGCACCCAGATGGCGGATATGGTCAGCCTGAAGTTGATCTTGAATCCCGACGACACCGCGACTGCAAGCAGCAGGAGCGTCGAGGAGACCACGGGGAACATCATCACAGGCCAGGTGAATATAAACCATGTTATCAGGCTGTCGGGGAAGAAAAGTATTTCCGGCACTCCTGTGATCCCGCCGAACTTGAGGGGGAGGAGGAATACGATGAATGCTGAAAGGATGCAGAGCCATCCCGCAAGCCTGTGCCTGGAAAGCGCGGAATGGTTCCCGTCGTCTATTCTGCCAGTGGAAACCGGATTACTCATCATTAAGCTGTTTCAGGAGCCGCTTCTGTTCTTCGTCCATGCCTTCGAACATGTCGCTGCCGCCATGCTGTTCATGAGGAAGCTTGTATTTGTCGAGATAGACAACTCTGACATCCTCCTTCGGATAGGTCAGGTTCTTGCCGGTCTCGTCGATGTGCAGGGTGACTCGCTGCGTCAGGAGGTTGCGGTCGATGACCCTTCCCCTGCCTTCGGCGCATTCGCAGCAGGCGCCCCTGCGCGGCATGTCCCTGTCGAGTTCCTGGTATCCTACGTGCTCGTATTTGAGGCAGCACTTGAGCCTGCCGCAGATTCCGGAGATGTTGTTCGGATTCAATGAGAGGTCCTGCTCCTTCGCCATCCTGACGTTGATGGATGCGAAAGACCGGAGGAACTTGCAGCAGCACAGCTCGAGCCCGCATACCCCGAAACCACCGACAAGGGCGGTCTCGTCCCTCACGCCGATCTGTCTAAGTTCGATCCTGGTGTTAAGTCCCTGTGAAAGCTGTTTGACCAGCTCCCTGAAGTCAACCCTGCCGTCCGCCGTGAACTGGAATGTGACCAGCTTCATGTCGAAGGAATAATGTGCATTGAGCAGCTTCATCGGCAGTTTGAGGTTCTGTATGTACTGGATGGCAGTCCTGAAAGCGGACTTGCTGCGCATGAGGTTCTCGTTCGCCTTGCCCTGGTCGATGACCGTAGCCTTGCGGTCGATGTGCGGGAGTTCCTCCTTCTCCTTTTCGCAGAGCTTCACCTTCTCACCGAGGCAGGTGATGATCTGCCCGTAGTCGAGGATCTTGTCCTTGCGCACGACGACAAAGTCCTTGACTTTCAGGTTCATGGTCGACGGCGCCGCGGCAACATATGTAGCGCCGGTCTCGATCTTTATGTCATATAATGGATCCATATTGATTTCCAGTTAAATGTTATGGGAATGAATACCGCTTTGCATCCATAGGTATTGGAACACTGCGGAAGAATGTCGGGTCTTCCATGTCCGCCCTGCTTTTGAATGCAACTTGGTATAAGCAAGCAACTAACATACCATTCCAGAGGCTTGTTTCCAAATACCGGGACAGTTTTATCTCGTGAAAGTTCCGATAATCCGGCCAGTCGCGAGAATCTTGCCGGAGAGAAGCTCCAGGAAGGCGGCTTCAGTGAGCGTGCCCCCGGTTTTTACCGGCTCGCCCAGCGCGTAAACCGTGAACACGTACTTGTGCACCCCTGATCCCTTAGGCGGCTGGGGGCCGCCATATCCCCTGCCTCCGAAACTGTTCTGCAGCTCCACGGATCCCTTCGGCATCTTGGATGGGGAGGAGCCTTCTGGAACAGATGTTATGTCGGCAGGAATATTCACGACCATCCAGTGAACCCATTTCTGGGCTATCGGATGGATGTCGATGCAGGTGATGGCAAACGCCTTCGTGCCCTGCGGGGCGTTCTTCCAGGAAAGTTCCGGCGACAGGTTCTGTCCGCCGTCGACCGCCTTCATTGCGAACTTCGCAGGAATCGCAGCGCCGGATTCGAAACTCGTCGATGAAACGGTGAAATCTTCCGCCTTTATTGCAGACCCGGCAGCCATAAGCACCCCCGAAATGAATAATGTTGAAAAGAGTTTTTTCATGGTTATAACCTCTTGTCAATTTATTCTCTTATATTGAAAAATCAAAGAAACATGTTTTTGCGGAATAGGGGGGCGCGGCCATCCTGGCCGGAGCAAGTTACAATACAGGATAAGGCTGACGCATTGACACTCGCGTGAACTTGTTCGAAATCGGTAAGATCGTCGTCTTGTAAAGGAATGCAGGCATCTTATAGTACGAGCTTTTTACGGCATCTTTTTAACGTCGGAACTGCGATAAATCATTATTTCAAGGGGTTGGAATGAAGAAACGCTTTCTGTCCGTGCTGCTTTGTGCTGCATCCGTGTTCCTCATGTGTAACGCTTCGTGGGCCTCTGAAGTTGTAACGGCTTCCGCGGCAGGCGATCTGCAGCAGGTGGAGCAATATAACTTTTCAATCCACATCCTGGCGATGCTCCTGGTCGGCTTCGGCTTCCTCATGGTGTTTGTCCGGAAGTACGGCTACAGCGCGACGACCAGCACCTATCTGGTGGTGGCGGTAGGCCTCCCCATGTATCTGCTGCTGCGCGCCTCCGGGATACTCTGCAGCGAACCGATCGCTCCAAGCACTATAAAAGGCCTGCTGTTTGCGGAATTCGCAACTGCTTCGGCGCTGATCGCCATGGGCGCCGTTCTCGGCCGCATCCGCGTCTACCAGTATGCCCTCCTTGCCGCTCTCCTTATACCTTCGTATCTCCTGAATGAATGGCTTGTGCTCGACGGCGGACTTGGAATCACGAAGGGCTTCGTCGATACCGCAGGTTCGATAATCATACATGCGTTCGGCGCATACTTCGGACTCGGACTGGCAATCATGCTGACGACCAGGCAGCAGAAGGAGAAGGCGATCGAGACGGATGCCACCTCCGACCGGTTCGCTATGCTCGGGTCGATGGTCCTCTGGATATTCTGGCCCAGCTTCTGCAGCGCGATTGTGCCGCTCAACCAGCTGTCCCAGACCGCTGTGAATACACTGCTGTCGCTCTGCGGCGCCACTCTAAGCACATACATGCTCAGCACACTGCTGCGCAGGGGCAAGACCTCGATTGCCGACATGGCGAATGCAGCCCTTGCCGGCGGAGTCGCAATCGGCGCCACCTGCAATATAGCCGCCCCGGCGCTGGCATTCGGGATCGGCGCTGTCGCCGGAATCCTCTGCGTCCTCGGATATGTCTATGTCCAGCCATTCATCGAATCAAAGCTCAGGATCGTCGATACCTGCGGAGTCCATAACCTGCATGGAATGCCGGGACTCATGGGCGGACTTGTCGCGATCACCCTGGTTCCTGGAATCGCAGCCGCCCAGATCGTCGGTATTATTTTCACCGTCCTTATCGCCCTCACTTGCGGACTCTGCGCTGGCGCGCTGATAAAGGCCACCGGCATGAAGAGCCTGGCATATGAGGATTCCGATGAATTCGGCGTGAGCGAATCAGAACCGGCGCTCGAAACCATCGAGGTGGAAGACAAGGAGTAGAAGAGGGGTTATATTGTCCTGTCATAATCGGAATTTCCATGGATGGAACCTATGTTGTCTGGTAAACAAGGCAGTCTCATAAAATCCCTCTATACGAGGCACGGCAGGAAAAAGCATGATCTCTGCATATGCGAGGGGGTCAGATGCTGCCGTGAGCTCGTGTCGCTCCGGCCGGATCTAGTAAGTCTCGCCGTCTGTTCGGATGATTTCGACGAATCTTCCGTCGGCAATGTGAAGTTCGAGAGGATTCCGAAGACCGAGTTCGACAGGCTTTCCGCAACAGTAATACCCCAGGGATGCCTCATTGTCGCTGGAAAGCCTTCAATGCTTCCGGGTGATGACATACCGCAGGATCCTTTCATAATCGCATTGGACCGCGTGTCCGATCCGGGGAACCTCGGAACTATCATAAGGACTGTTAGGGCGGTGGGGTTGAAGGAGTTCTGGCTGACGGAAGGCACTGCCGATCCGTTCAGCGACAAGGTAATACGCTCGGCGCTGGCATCTCAGTTCGCCCTTAGGATGCGCCTGTTTCCAGGACTTCCGGAGATGTCCTGCGAACTTCGCAAATTCGGGTACGCCAGCATCTACAGGACTGAACCGGCCGGCAAGGCAAGCTGCTTCGAGGAGAAAGGGATTTTCGCGAAATCCGCAATTCTCTTCGGGAGCGAGGCGCACGGCGCGGGTGCGGTCGAGGATTCGATCCCGGTCGTAATCCCGATGCCCGGAAAGATCGAGTCCATCAACGTCGCCCAGGCCGCAACCGTGATCCTCTTCGAGGCCGTGAGAAGAGGGGTCCTAAAATAGAAACGGCGAAACGGTGAACCGGAGTGTCGGCGATTTTGGGAATGCCATATCGAGGAAATAAACTATGAATCCTGGACTATTGTCCTCCCATCCATCCAAGGTATTAAGACATGAAAATCTATCCTGACAATGCTGTGATCCTCGCTCCGCTAGCCGGATACACCGATCTCCCCTACAGGAATTCGGCCCGGCGGCACGGCTGCCTTTTCGCGTTCACCGAAATGATCGACGCCGGCTCTCTTGTCTTTGGACATGGAAAGACCAAGGAGATGTTGAAGAGGGGGAAGGACGAGACCTGGCTCGGAGTCCAGATCGTCGGTTCGGAACATGACATCCTCAGGAAGGCCGCACGG
>CAZDNQ010000328.1:0-5724 GCA_964506605.1 uncultured Victivallis sp.
TCCGAAAAAGGACAATTTCTGATCCTCCCGCTCAACGAAGGCATAAGTTATCCTGCAGACGACCAGTCCCTCCCTGGAATGCATTATTATCTTTATGGCGGACATGGCCTCTGCATGCCCTGGTACGGCGCCACTGACGGCAAGACCGGATGGATGGCGATTGTAGAGACTGCAGACGATGCTGCGGTGCGGATTTCGCGGAAAGACGGACTTCTCGGCATCTCCCATGAATGGCAGCCTCAGAAGGGGAAATTCGGCGGCGACCGCACGATAAGATATGTGTCTTTCGAAAATGGCGGCTATGTGGCGATGGCAAAACGCTACCGCGAATATGCGAAGAAGACAGGTCTTCTCAAGACGCTCGAGGATAAGCGCAAGACGATTCCAGCCGTCGACCTCCTCGTCGGCGCAGTAAACGTATGGTGCTGGGACAAGGGCGCGCCGGAGTTCTGCCGCGAAATGAAGTCTCTCGGCATCGACAGGATCCTGTGGAGCAACAGACGTCCCCCTGACGAGCTCAAGGCGTTAAATGAGATGGGAGTCCTCACAAGCAGATATGATATTTTCCAGGACACCATGGATCCTGCGAACTTCCCGAAACTGCAATACAAGCATCCGGACTGGACAAGCGAGGCGTGGGCGAACGACGACCTAATGATCGGCAAGGACGGCGAATGGGTGCGCGGCTGGGAGATTGAAACAAAGGACGGGAAGATGATCCCGTGCGGCACGCTATGCGACCGGCAGGCTGTTCCATACGCTGAAAAGCGCATCCCTGCGGAACTGGCGGAAAGCCCGTATAAATGCCGTTTCATCGACACGACGACGGCAAGCCCATGGCGGGAGTGCTACAATCCGAAGCATCCGATGACACGTACCGAGAGCAAATACTACAAGATGCAGCTCCTGCGCTATATCAGCGAAGGATGCGGGCTTGTCTGCGGCAGCGAGACAGGCCATGACGCCGCCGTGCCATATGTGCATTACTTCGAAGGCATGCTGAGTCTGGGACCGTATCGCGTGCCAGATTCCGGCCGCAACATGCAGAAGATCTGGGATGAAGTTCCGGAACAGGTCGCCAAGTTCCAGACCGGACACTACTACCGGATTCCGCTCTGGGAGCTTGTCTACCACGACTGCGTGGTCTCTCAATGGTACTGGGGCGACTACAACAACAAGCTGCCGAAACTCTGGAATCGGCGCGATCTCTGGAATGCGCTCTACGGCACGCCCCCCATGTTCATGTTCAACAGGAAGATCTGGGAGGAGAACCGCGACCGCTTCGTCAAAAGCTACAAGATGATCGAACCAGTCGCGCGCGCCACAGGATATTCGGAACTGCTGTCCCACGAATGGCTGACTCCTGACCATGCGGTCCAACGCACGAAATTCGCGAACGGTGTAGCTGTTACAGTCAATTTCGGCGATACAGAAATCCAGACGTCAGACGGATTGAATATTCCACCGCTTGGAATTTCCGTAACAGGGATAAGTCCATCTAAATGATGTTATCGATCCGCCGCGATGCTCCCGCGTCTGCGGGCCTTCCAATATGCCGCCTGCAGATAGAATATCCCGTTGCTTGAGACACGGTTGTAGTCCAGCCGTGATATGGCACGTGCCAGCAGAATCTTCTGCTCATCCGGGAACGGCGTTTCCGTGTCCATGAGCTGGCAGAGGAAGGCCTCTCCGCTTTCACGGATGTTGTACCAGGCTCTGCGGTACTGGCCCTTGATGTCAAGCCCCTCGCCTGTCCGCCAGTCGGAACAGGGCGCGGCCAGGTCAAGCCCGCCAGCTGCCTGATCGGCATTCCTGGCGCGGACTGCGCAGTTCGCGGAAAGCTCAGCCATTATCCCACGCATCTGCTTTTTCAGGGACGGATCCGTCTCCAAGGGCTCGAGGAGCTCAAGAGAGCACTGCATCTGGAGCAATGCATATGTTGGCTGTCCCCTGTCAAACTCCATTGACTGCCGGACTGCCTCTCCGGCATATTTGCGCCAGAGCTCCTGGTACTCTCCTTTGCCGGTGATGTCCCAGGCCGCGGCGTAGATCATCGGAAGCCGCGCGGCTTCGTGCCCCGTGACATTCCACAACCGGCTGATGCCACGCTCGTCCCTGGAACCGTCCGCGCAGAGCGAATCATAGTCGTTTCCCGGGATGACATTCCGGTACATCCGGTCTGCAACCGAGGAGACGATGGTTGCGATTGCATCTCTTTCCTCCTTGTCCGCAAGAGGGCTCTTGGAATAATGCCAGAGCCCATGGACAGCATGCGTGTACTGGTCCCGTGATGATGTGATATAGATGCTCCTGAGATCTTCGGCGCATACGGCTCTGGCCAGAAATCCAGGCACGCCATGCGCGGTGGCGCACAAGTGCATTCCATCCAGCACTAGCCTTGCCCGTCCGCAGAGCGCATCGTCATTAGTCACTGCAAACCTGTCGGCAATCAGCGAAAGCATCACGCCGGCGCTGATCATGCAGTCCTCCATTCCGGTGCCGTAACCACAAAGATTGGGATACTGCCTCCTGACCTCGTCGGCCGAAGGCAGATGTGCAAGCCCCTTTCCTGGTTCATAGCTGGTCAGATAATCATAGAAGAGATGCGTCATCGGAAGATAGAATCTGTCCCAGGTGATCTTCCAGGCCTGTTCCATGCATTCAGAAATGCGGGTCGCCGCAGATAATCCCGTCTTAGTCGCGGGCGATGGGATTTTTGAGTTCATGATGACTGAAAATAAGCTGCACTGGAATGAAATCAGGCAAATTTCTCCTTCAGCGCCCAGAGGCCGAGGCCGGGGTTGCTGATAAAGAATATCTCCTCGCCGTCCGGCATGGTGTTGAAACCGTCCCTGAGCTTTGAATGGTCATAGATCTTCGCCATCTTCTCATATGGTTCGGCGTTGAAGCCGACACTGCGGACATTCTCAAGGCTCATGCCCGGTCCGGGACAGTATGTGACATTGAACCTGCCTTCGCTGGAACCATGTATGAGATGGGCGGCCGCACTGAGATTGTTCTGAAGTTCAAGGTGCTTCTTGACAGCGTCCAGAGTGGACGGCGTCCCGCGGTACCCGTACTTGCGGATCAGTCTGTCGATCTCAGGATCCTCTCCGAACTCCTTCAGCCCGGGCGCGAGCACAATCAGTTCGCCTTCGTCCGCCATCGCCATGCGTGTGCGGTAGACTGACTTGTTTCCCAGCCAGGTGCTCTTGAATTCCTCGTGGTCGAGATATACGACGACCTTCTTCAACGGCCTGTCGAGGAGATCGAGGTTCACCTTCTGGCTAAGCTTCGCGCCTTCGATGAATGTATCCATGTCGTTGCCTACCGACATCCCGCGCATCTCCATCTTTCCGGTCTTCTGGTTCTTCTGCATGACCGTCAGGACGTAATAGATCGGAAGGTCGTGCATGAAATTCTGGACGCCATAGTTGAAGAGCTTCCTGACGGGCGTGTCGATCCTACCCATGATCCTCTCCATGCCGTAGACGGCACCGAGGAAATGGGACTTGTTGATAGTATCCTGTCCGCCGACGCCGACGCAGATGTTCTTCGTGTAGTTCGCCATGCCTACGACTTCGTGCGGGACGATCTGCCCGATGGACAGGATCAGGTCGTATCCTTCGAAGAGGATCTTGTTGACCTCGATGTTGACGGTGAAATCGAGCTTGCCTTCGGACCATTCGCTGATGATGGGGCCGGGGACCTGTCCGAGCCGCTTGAGGCTGTTCCTCCAGTCATGCACCAGGAAATGGTCGAGGGGGATCCTGCTGCCGAACATCGCGCGCAGCTCCTTTTCACCCATCGCGAAATGCGTGCCTAGCGCGGGCATGATGTCGATCTTCACGCCTTTGGGCGAAAGCATCTCGTAGATGATCTCTGTGATCTCTCCGGCGTTCGAGTTGAAGCGCGTGAGGTCTGGCGGAAGAAGGAGGATCTTTTTAAGTTTGATCCCGATCTTGTCGAAAAACTCCGCTATTATCTGCTCCTTGTCCTTCCTCTGAAGGCAAAGATCAATTCCGTTTCTACCTGATATATGGGGCATTTCAGTATCTCCATTTCTTCATGTTGTCATTTTCCGGCCAGGAAAGGAAGTACGACCGCCGACAGGACAAGCAAAATTATGATAATGACCAGCATTTCCAGCAGGGCAAAATATTTTGTCTTTACCGTCATTCAAAATCTCCCTTCCCCCTATAAAATATACTCTTTCATGGATGGATTAGATAGCATCAGTCAAAACATATTTGGACTTATTTTCCAATACATAAAACACATGTGCCGTATTGTCTCCATCATATCATGCGTATTTTCTTTTGCAACTGCGCCACTCTGGCTCTAATTAAAATTACGTGCAATTTGTATTATATTGGTTTACAATAGGTTATAGCCATGTTAATTATATTGGCAAGGCAATTGCTAATTATCATATAAAAAATATGATTACAGGAGGTTTTTTTACATGAACATCGAAAAATTCACAAACAAATCTAAAGAGATATTACAGGCGGCTCACACCGTCGCCGTCGAGCACAAGCACCAGGAGCTGCGCCCGCTGCATCTGTTCGCTGCGATATGCGCACAGAAGGAAGGCATAATACCTTCAATCTTTGAAAGTCTGAAAGTCGATGCGGCTTCACTGTCCGACGATATCGAAAAGAAACTGAAGAAGATCCCGGCGGTCGACGGCCCCGGCGCCCAGGAGGTCTATACTTCCAGGGATTTCAGCTCCGTACTGGTCAACGCCGAAAAGAAATCAGCCGAATTCAAGGACGAATTCATCAGCGCCGAAATCCTGCTTCTGGCTCTCATCGAAACCGACAAGGAGTCGGGCGCCATCGCTTCAAAACATGGACTCACCCATGACAAGCTCATGGACGCGTTCAAGGAGCTCCGCGGAAGCACGAGAGTCACTTCGCAGGATCCGGAAAGCACGTTCCAGGCGCTTGAGAAATACGGAAAGGACCTTACCGCCCTCGCCCGCAAGGACAAGCTGGATCCTGTCATAGGACGTGACGAGGAGATCCGCCGCGTCATACAGATCCTGTCCAGGAGGACAAAGAACAACCCCGTGCTCATCGGCGAACCTGGCGTCGGCAAGACAGCCATAGTCGAAGGTCTCGCAGTCCGCATAATCCGGGGCGACGTGCCTGAAGGGCTCAAGAACAGGAAAGTCGTGGCTCTCGACATGGGCTCGCTGATCGCAGGCGCGAAATTCCGCGGCGAGTTCGAGGAGAGGCTGAAGGCAGTCCTCAAGGAGGTCACTGAAAAAGCAGGCGAAGTGATCCTCTTCATCGATGAACTCCATACCGTCGTCGGAGCCGGAGCCGCAGAAGGCGCGGTCGACGCAAGCAACCTGCTGAAACCCATGCTCGCTCGCGGCGAACTCCACTGCATCGGCGCGACCACCCTCAACGAATACAGGAAATACATAGAGAAGGACGCCGCGCTCGAACGCAGGTTCCAGACCGTGCTCGTATCCCAGCCCAGCGTCGAGGAGACCATCTCGATCCTGCGCGGACTCCGCGAAAGATATGAGATACACCATGGCGTGAAGATCAAGGACAGCGCGCTTGTCACGGCGGCAGTCCTCTCGGACCGATACATCTCCGACCGTTTCCTTCCGGACAAGGCGATCGACCTCATCGACGAGGCCGCCGCCAAGCTCCGCACCGAGATCGACAGTTCGCCGACCGAGATCGACGAAGTCGAACGCAGGAA
>CAZDNQ010000329.1:0-5706 GCA_964506605.1 uncultured Victivallis sp.
CTCCTGTGAGGCTTGTCGGACTTTCCGGCGTTCCGGAAGCTGGCGCTACATTTGTTGTCTGCTCGGAGAAGGAAGCCAGGAAAATCGCGGACGAGAGGGAGATAGAGCTGCGCATGAGCGGTCTCGCATCAGTGAATCCTTCCGCCGTAGAAGGCGCAAGCCTTGAAGACCTCATGAAACGCCTCACCCAGGACAAGAAGAAGACTTTGAATCTTATTGTCAAGGCCGACGTGCAGGGGTCCATCGAGGCGATCAGGGAATCCCTCAAGAAATTCCCGTCCGACAAGATCGAAATAGAGATCCTCCATTCAGGCATAGGCCCGATAACCGAAAACGACGTTCTTCTTGCCGCCGCCTCAGGCGCGATTGTCGTCGGATTCCACGTCCGAGTCAACGTCGGAGTAAATACCATTGCGAAGAAGCAGAATGTCGAGATCCGCCTGTACAGCATAATCTATGAGCTCATAGAGGATCTCAAGGACGCCCTTGCCGGAAAACTCGCTCCTGAACAGCGCGAGAAGGAGCTCGGAATGGCGAAGATCCTCAAGATATTCGAGATCTCCAAGGGACCGAAGGTCTGCGGATGCATGGTCGAGAAGGGTGCCGTCAGAGTCGGCGCGAAGGCCAGGGTCTACAGGAACAGCGAGCTCATCTTCAACGGCTCTGTACATTCGCTCCGCCGTTTCCAGGACGATGTGAAGGAGGTCAAGCAGGGACTTGAATGCGGTATCCGCCTTGACAACTTCCTCGACTTCCAGGAGAACGACCTAATCCAGATATACGAGGTCGAATTCAAAAAAGCCACATTATGAAGAACTATAGCCGCCTCGACAGGATAAACGAACTTCTGAGGAGGGAGATAGCTGAGCTCATGGAAAGGCTTGACTTCCGCCTCGAGAACTGTCTTGTCACCGTCAATGAAGTCGTCGCCTCCCCGGATCTCAGGCATGCCAAGGTGTTCATAAGCATCCTCGGCAAGACAAAGGAGTCCCACAAGGAGAAGATTCTCCACTTCCTTGAGAGGAACCGCCACCACCTCCAGACCAAGATCGCAAAGGACATCGTCCTCAAATATACGCCCGTGCTCGATTTCATAATCGACGACAGCGTCGAGAGGGGCGACCGCGTGCTCAATATCATCTCCGAAATGGAGACTGAAGGGGAATAGTCTATGCAGAGACATGTTGAGATAGAGAAGGCGATAGAGCGCAAATATCCCGAGCAGGTCGTGCTTGTCACCACGCGCGGCAAGGACGGCAAGGCGAACGTCATGGCATGCGGATGGATCAGCATCGCATCCGGCGAACCTCTCATGTTCATCCTGGGCATCGACGAGGACTCACACACCTTCGAACTTATCAGGGAATCAAAGGAATTTGTCGTCGCCTTCCCGCATGAGTTCATGAAGGAGGAGACCCTTGTCGCAGGCAGCTGCCACGGCGACGAGGTCGACAAGATCGCGAAGGCCGGACTCAATACGCAGAGCGCCAGGAAGGTCAAGGCTCCTCTTCTCACTGAAGCCGTCGCCAATTTCGAGTGCGAGATGGTCGACATCATAAAGCCCGGCGACTGCACCCTTGTCATCGGCAAGGTCGTCGCGGCCCACGTCAACTCGGATCCGTTGGTCAAACGCCTCTACACCGTCGCCCCCGGACACGAGCTCTCAGGCGTCAGACCGATATGATCCTGTCTTTCTCTGAACCCGGCATCCCTGCATCACTTTTTACCATTTTCAAACGTATTTGCGCGTCCTATAAGGACTTAGGCGCATTGTATTGCATCAATAAATATGCTAGCTTACGGAAAAGCGAAACTTCGTATAACTATTGTTAGCCATATGACAAAAGAAGAACATTTTAAAAACCTAATTGAATTATTCCCAGATTTTAAAGCCTTGTGGGAAAGCAATAATAATTATTTCAAAGAAGATAATGGAAGTTATACAATTCACGGTTTGTTTTCAGAATTTAGCCACCTTGTATCGGAACGATTGGAATCGGGGAATACTGAAAAGATGAAAGAATTGTTTGATTATATTGAAGAGATTGCTTCTAATGGAAACGAAGATGAACAAAATGCAGTCTGTACCTGTTTTCTAGAAAATATTTTAAATCGAATACCTCAAAAGATAGATCCTAAGTATTTTGTGCCTTTCCTTGGTAAATGCTCTAAAGATTACTGCATTGCTTGGGATAAATTTACTGGCATTAAAACTAAAGGATTATAGACTAGGATAACTAAATTCCATTCAGCCAACCCCGCATAAGCGGTGCGGCTGATAGGTGAGCGTTCTGAAAGGAAAAGATGAAAACCATATTTATTCTCATCTTCATTGTCTTTGCGATAGCTGTAGTATCAGCAATTCTCTTTAGCAGAAAATCGAAGCGTGGGACGACAAAGGAACCAAAGCTTGTCACATACCAAGGTGTTAGTATGGTTGAAGGATGGCCTGAGCAGATTAAGGAAGCTCAAACAAAACCAACTTGCATAATTAAAGGGAAAACCTATAAGAGGATTAGATATGGTGAAGAAAAGGATGATTGGGGCGCAGACAAACAACCGTGTCATGATTGCGCAGTCCTAAAAGGACAGCTTCATGTTCAAGGATGCGATGTTGAGAGATGCCCTGCTTGTGATGGGCAATTTTTCTCTTGCGGATGCAATGACGAAGAAGACAAAGAATAAATTTAGAACGATTTCCATGCTTCCAACCCCGCTACC
Source organism: uncultured Victivallis sp. (assembly GCA_964506605.1). Taxonomy (GTDB): domain Bacteria; phylum Verrucomicrobiota; class Lentisphaeria; order Victivallales; family GWF2-50-93; genus GWF2-50-93. Next base: position 2,722 of record CAZDNQ010000329.1, read on the forward strand.
GCTGGGTGGATGATAGATGAGCGTTATCCGGATTTTGCTTTTGAGATGGACGAACCGTTCCAGCGCCACAGGTTTTTCCTGGTGAGATGGACGCCGCCCAGCCATTTGTCGATTCCGTTGAGTGCGATAAAGTCCGCCTTGCCTTCAAGAACCTGAAGCCCATTATCCGTAAGCAGAATGTTCTGCCTGTCTAAATCCCCGGAATTTGCGAACTTCGCAGGCGACCGTGTTCCGCCTTTCAGTCTCAGGAGAGGATGACTGCAGTTGATCAGGGTTTGAAGATAGATCCAGAATGTGGCGTCGCCCATGAATTTAGGTTCCTCCAGCTTCTGGCATGCCTGGAAAATAGCTTTTGGGCTGCGGACCCCGGATTTGACCGCTTCGAGGATCTGTCTTTCCGTCCTGCTGAGGCCGTTTTCCGCAGAGGGGAACTGTTCGAGATGTCTTTTTAGCGAGGCTGCGAGATATGGCAGGCACGAAAGGCGCGAAGTGCCGGACGATATTGTCTCAACGATGTCCCTGGGATCCTTGGAGCAGAAAGCCGTCCATGCGGCTTTCGCAAGTTCCAGCTGGGCGGCAGAGACCTTCTTCCTGGAACGGAAATACTTCGGCAGATCCATTTTTTCACCGATATATTCGCCGGTGATGACAATACTTAGTTTCGCCGTTCCAATTCTCCTGCCATGGAACCAGCTGAGTATCTGTATGAGCTGGAGCTGGTCGAAGAGGTCGTGCTCGAACCAGAGGACCGTCTCGTCAAATTTCCTGAAGGAAGCAAGAATCATGTCCCTTTTCCTGAAGCCCTTGTCAACGTCTTTGATATGCGGCCATAGCTCCATGATGAACCGGGCGCGGATCCGGGACATCTGGCTGATCGTCTTTCCCGACGGGACAGGCCCTTCGTGCAGGAGATCGCGCCATGGGAGGATTTCCCCTTTGATGCCGGCCTTTTTAATTGCCTCTGCGGCGCAGTCGCCGTTCGTTATATGGAGGATGCTGTTCATCTGTTAAGTATGATGAGTGAAAGGTTGAGATAGGATGCAAACGTGACCCATGCCATATAAGGTACAAGTAGTATTGAGGCTGTGCATGAATGCCTGTGGAAGCACCAGGCAGTGACGGCTATCATGGCCAGCAGTCCCAGGATTATTGCGAATGCGGCGGACATGGCGTGGAAATGGAAGAATACGGGCGTCCAGGAGAAATTCAGAATATGCTGGCATATGAAAAATGTGATCCCGTTTTTTCTTTCCTTCCATGATTTGGTATTGCTGATGAAGAAGAAAAGGGACAATCCGATCATAAGGTAAAGCAGCGTCCATGCGGGACCGAAAATCCAGGGGGGAGGATTCAGGGGAGGCTTTGCGAGGTTCGCATACCATTCGCCCGGCCTGACAAATATCCCGGAGACCGAAGGCAGATAGCCTATGATTATGCAAATGGCTGCAAGAATGGGCTTGTTCATGTTTTAATTATATGTCCGCCGCGTGAAAAGTCCAGTTGGACGGATATTTTAAAGGCGCAACTTATCTACAGGTGATATAAATGGGTTTGGATTTTGGAAAATTCATAGAGGAAAACGACAGCTTCCTATTGCTGGCGCATGAGAAGCCTGACGGCGACGCCATCGGCTCGCTTTTCGGACTGTTCAAGATACTGCGTGAAAAAGGGAAGAAGGCCGATGCGTTCCTGCCGGAACAGCTGCCGTCGCGGTACGAGCAGTTTGTCCCGGAGGGGATTACTTTCGGAACTCTGCCGGCGCTGGAGAAGTATTCGCATGTGATCTGCCTGGACACATCGACGCCCGACAGGATCGGCGTCGTGAAAGAGGACAGGGCCAGGATACTTGCAATGCCGCTGGTGAATATTGATCATCATCCCGACAACAAGCTTTTCGGGAAGGACAACATTGTCGTTCCCGAGGCGGCAGCCACTTCCGAGATAATCTACAATCTTGTCGTCAGGCCGGGGAAAATGCGTATTTCGCAGGAGGCTGCGACATTTCTGTTGATTGGGATAGTCATGGACACGGGAGGTTTCCGGTTCGAAAACACAAAGCCGTCCACGCTGGCGGTGGCGTCGGAGCTGATGTCCCTCGGAGCCGGATATTCCAGGATAATCAATGCGATGTTCTTCTCCCAGCCCATGAAGATAGTGAAGATGGAAGCTGAACTTGTCGCCATGCACATGAAAACGGCGTTTTCCGGGAAATATGCCTGGGCGTATGTCAGCGACGAATTCCTGAAGGAGCACGGTGTCGACAAGAAGGACACGGAGACTGTCATCGACAGCATCCGCCAGATAGATGGTGTCGAGATCGCCGTGGTCATCTACAATAAGGATGATGGCTTCAAAATATCCCTGCGCTCCAAGGACAGGCGTTATCCAGTTGCGAAGATCGCAAGATCCCTTGACGGGGGAGGGCACGAGCTTGCGGCTGGATGCTTTATCAAGGCCTCGGATGTCGTCGAAGCCGAGAAGATACTTCTTGCGAAAGTCGCGGAGCTTCTAGGGGAGCGTGTCTGATTGCACCGTGTCAGATTCCAGTTTTTCCAGCAGCCTGTTTTCCAGCCCATCTTGCAAGTTTGTCGGCGAACTCGGAAGGGTTGATCGGTTTCGCGACGTAGTCGTTCATTCCCGCCCTTATGCATTCCTCGCGGTCGCCCTGCATGGAGTTCGCTGTCATGGCTATGATTATGACATCGTGGTCGAGCACCTTTGAGTCCTTGTTCCGTATGATGCGTGTGGCTTCAAATCCATCCATTTCCGGCATGAGGCAGTCCATGAGCACGATGTCATATGGAATTGTCTTGAGGGCGCTGATAGCTTCCGAGCCGTTTGCCACGGCGTCCGCCGAATAACCCAGTTTCCCGAGAATCCCCAGCGCGACCTTCTGGTTGGTGATGTTGTCTTCAGCAAGCAATATCCTTGCCTTGGTCCTGCCCTGCGCTGGCTGGTGGTTCCTTGCAACGATGTTGTTCTTCA
>CAZDNQ010000330.1:0-5680 GCA_964506605.1 uncultured Victivallis sp.
CTCCTTGTTCATCGGAGGCACAAGCACCAGCCATCTGCTGCCGCGGTAGTTTATGAATTCGCCCACGGACTGCGTGAACTTCCTCGGATCCTCGTCGGACGACATGATGAGGACTTCGTTGTCGAGCTTGTCGGCGGCGTTCCTGACGCCCGCCGCAAGATGCACGTATATCTGCATGTAGACGGTGTTGAAGGGGGCGACGATCCCTATGAGGGCCTTTTCGCCGCGGTGGGTCACGTAATACCCCTTGCCGTGTATTCCAGTTGCAAAGCCGTCCTTCACCAGCTCCTGCATGGTCCTGACTATCGTCACCCTCCCGAGTGGAAGCTTCTCGTCAATCTCCGCTATCGAGGGCAGCGGCGTCTCCGGCATGTATACGCCCTTCCTTATCTCGCTGATGAAGAACTGCTCCAGCTGGGCGTATAGCGGTATCGACCCCTTGCTGTCGGCCTTGAATCTAGTAAGCGGACACGGCTTCCTTCCCATATGCACCCCTCGCTATGTCTTATTATGTCTTATCATGTCTTATTATACCATGGGCCGGAACCTAGTCAAGACATGAAAATCAAAATTTTCCGGAAATATGCGGGACGCGCAGGAGGATTGAACCGGCGAAGCGGCGGAACGGAGCATCGGCGACGGGAGCGCGGGCGTCTTGCCGGTTATTTAAGCAGTCATGAAGCGTGGCCATCCTGGCCGGCGCAGGCGCGCCATATGTCAATTTTCAGAGGTTCCCTTATAAATTAAAGGGTGACAGAAAATTCCGACATCGCATCCCTGACCTGCTGGAACCGGAAAGCCTCCGCCGGAACCTCTCCCGGCCTGAGTCCGGGATAATCCTTCAGGAACTCGCCATTGTGCAGATATCTGAAATGCTTGTGCAGCTTCTCGTTCGCCATGGCAATGTAGAACATCTTCTCCTCTTCGCCGGATTTAATGAGCCTGACCCTTGCGCTTGCAGGCAGCTCGATCTTAAAGGTGCCGGATTTCATCTTCCGGCTTTCAATCTGCTCTCCGCTGGAAGTCTCGAACACCATCTTCCCCCCGTTCCACCCGCAGCCCGCGGAAATCTTGAACGAGCACTTCGTCGTCACAGGCTTGAACTCAAATCCCTTCTTCCTTATATATACCGGATTCGAGAACGCCGCATGCCGGATGCTCTTCTGGCTTAGCGCATCAATGTCGTCGCCCTCGCCCAACGTCCGGGCGATCACATAGCCGGGAAGACCGCCCACTTCGATCTCAAATTCGAGAATCCCGCCGGTGAAGTCTGCGACAGTCGCAAGAACCTCCCCGCCGCGCCCGATGAGATCCAGACGTGATATCTTCTTTTGTCCGGGCACCGGATACGCTTCGACCTTCGCAATCACGCGGTCACCCTTTCTCTTCTCGATGGAACTCCCCATCTGCACTCCGTCGAGCGAAAGATTGATGAAAGCGCCCGAGGACGCGAAATGGCATTTCCGTCTGAGCGCTGAGACTATCCTGCTGTTGGTCAGCCTGCCTCCGGTCTTGATGTAGTTCATATAGACATGGTCGTAGTCGAGGAGGTTCGCCTTGTCGAAGCAGGCGTCCGTCTCGGCAAATCCCGGGACGGTCGCGCCGAAATCCAGAAGATAAAACCAGAGCGATTGGTAATGCCTGTGGAAGGCGTCGTATCCCTGGACGACCATGCCGTCGAGATATCCGTCGGCATGGAGGTGCATGACCATCTCCGATGCGATGTTTGTCACAAACGCATCCTTGTCGAACCACCAGCTTGTCGGATGCGCCCATACCGCGAGAGCTCCTGCCTTGCGCTGTGTAGCCACCGCCTCGAGATAGCAGCGGCGCGTGTGCGGTCTGCCTGTGATCTGGTTTATCTCCCTGCAGGGATCGTTGTCATAATACGATATCGGTCTGTCCTGCGAGTAGTCGTGCCAGGCGGGAAACTGGTACTTGTATCCGAAATACCAGATGTGGCCGAAGCGCGCCTTTGGGCTTTCGTTGTCCTGGTAGAAGAAAGTGTCCTTCCCGGACATTCCGTTGAGTTCGCTGAAAAGCCTGCGTATCTCCTGCCTGTCCATAACGGATTTCGGATTGATCCTGCCGGAGAAATACTGGTCCCTCTCGACCTTCTCGTAATAACCGTAGTGCTTTGCCGACACCGGCTCCCACGGCGAGCCTATCCCCGCGGCCGAGACCTTGTACTTGCGGCACCAGGCGACAAGGTCCTTCTTGGTCTTGTCGAACGGGGATTCATGCGAGCGGAGCATGTGTGTGTGGCTCACGATGCCGCGCCACTGCTCCATGAGCCCGGCTGGCATTTCCTGTTTTTTTTCACTTATGATCTTCATATCCACCTGATAGTTTAATTTTGGGATTTTATTCCTTTGCCTATTTAGTAGGTTGCATGATGAAATAATTTCAAGTGCATAAGAGTGTGTTTTTGCAATTTTGGCGCGCCTGTGGAGGAAGAATGGGCATGCTAAAAATTCTAAATTCACTTGCCTCTCACAAAGCCACGGAGCCGCAAAGTATGGTTTCATCACGGAGAACTCAGGGAAGTGACAAAAGCCTTTGCCCCTGGGGGAGAGCAGATTTTATCTGATTTAACGCATAGCCCTGGCACCCTCCAAAGGATGCTTGCCGGAAGCGGCTTGTTATCCAATATCCATTTCGTAATGAATCATGTTTTGCCTGGCATCCCGATCCCATGGAATTCTCTTAACCTCTCGAAATCCACATGCGGTGTACATATGCTGGGCAGGTACGAAGAACGGATGATCGTTTGTGGATACTTTTGCCTGTTTGATTCCAGCTTTTCGGAACCGTCGAATGATTTCGTTAATCTGCTGCTTTCCGAAACCCTGACCACGGAATGGCGGTAAAATGCAATTATGCCCGATAACACCGTAAGCCGGTCTGGAACGTGGATCGAAACAGAGAAAGCCCACGAGATCCATGTTGGCCCAGCTCAGAAATGTGCAGGCTCCTACCGTGTGAGGGTTTTCAAAGATGTTGCGATCCGATTCTTCCCAGTTTTCCAGTTCCGACTCAAAATGCTCTGGATCTGATGCAACAAGTTCCGCATAACTCTGTTTGAGAAGCCATGCGACAACACCTGGTTCACGCTCAAACGGAGATGTAAACCGTAGATACATCTTACTCCTAAATTACGTTCAATGGCCTAGCGACGAGCAAAGCGAATTCGCCAGAACCAGTATGGTTATCATCTTATAATTTTCATTCCGTATTCAGAAAGTATTTTTTCTGCATTGTTTAAATCTGAAACATCACATAAAGTTTTAGATAGCTCCTTGTTCATGGCATTGCTTTCTAACAATTGAAATCTTTTTATGGCTCTTAAAATGCTTTCATCATTGTCTTCTATGTATGTTGTTATTGATTTGTCTTTTATTTTTACAGATATTGGAGTGGTTGGGATGTAATAGGATTCCTGAATAACAGGAAATACAAATGTCCCTTTCTCCCTAAAGACCTTGTCCCCATTCTTTGAGCATCTAACAACTAGAGCAAATCCAGCCTTCGGCCTTTTGTATCTGCTGGCAAATATACAGATAAGAATAAAAAATATAAAAATATTAAAAAGCATTAAAAGTATAATCGGCAAAAATGAACTGTTCATTATTTATTCCTTTATATGATAACATGGTATTATCATCAAGTCGGGTGGTGAAACATCAAGTCGCGGCCGGATGCCTGGAGCGGCCTATCAACCACCTCTGTTAGAGGTAATGTAGTATCAAATCGTTGGAAATCAAAAGGAGGGCTGGAATACGGATTATCCCTTTAAGCTTGTCCGTCAATGAGTTCGGGTGGTTAATGATGATGGACAGGACTTGGACACGTAGACACGCTGAAGTTTACCTGCACGCCTGAGGCGTGTAAACCTCTGGCAGCGCCCCTTAGAATAATAGGGATGAGCCGTTCTTCACTTCGGCGCGGGGAAGCATAGGATTGGATATGAGATCCCCTTGCATTCCTGGAACCTCACCGTGGCTGCGCCCGCATGCTCGAAGGCGAAATGGCCTATCGGGAAGGGACGGAGCTCAAGGAGGAACGATAGAAGGATGTTCAGCGAGCCGCCATGTGCGAATACCGCAACAGAAAGATTTTTCGATTTGGCGTCAATCACATATCCGCCCATCCTCGGATGGACCCCGATCCTGTCCAGCGCCTTCAGGAACGGAGGGCATATGCGTGCATACATGTCGAAGCAGCCTTCTCCGAGATCGGTCTTCCAGGTCTCCTCGGCATAGAACGATGAAGTGCGCTTCTGTATGGATTCGAATTCAGTTTTTGGAAGCTTCTCAAGCGACCTGTCGGGAAGCCATTCCACCATGAACGGAAGCACTTTTATCGGGGTGTTGCGTCCTGCAAGGACGATCTCCGCCGTCTGCAGGGCACGTCCATACGGCGATGAGAACGCCATGTCGAACTTCACGTCCTTCAGGGCCTTTCCGGCCGCCTTCGCCTGTTTTATTCCTTTCGGGGAGAGGGAACCTTTCACGGGCCTCTGAGGGCACACGAAAGGATCACCTGCTATTTCAGCGTGTCGAACAAATGTTATTTTCATTTAAGTTTCCTGAATTTGGGCAGTGTTTTTTCAAACAGCCTGTTGAGTTCCTTGTCCGGATTGAATACTTCGACCGGGAATGAAGCCTTTACAATCTCCCTGCCGTCCGCCAGCGAAGCGAGCTTGCCGTCGGCGATCGCCTGCGCCATCAGGTTTCCGATGGCGGTGGCTTCGACGGGTCCGGCGACGACCGGAATGTTTAACGCGTCCGCGGAGAGCTGCATCAGTAGCCTGTTCTGGCAGCCGCCACCCACGACATGCAGGCATTCATATGCCACGCCTGTGACATCCTGCAGCTCGTCGGTCTTGGCCCTAAAGCATAGCGCCAGCGAATCAAGCACGCAGCGGACGATTGCGGCATCGTCGGCAGGTTCGCCCTGTCCGGTCTCACGGCAGTACTCCCGTATCTTCGCGGGCATGTCGCATGGGGCGAGAAATTTCTGGTTGTTCGGATTTACGATGTACTTCAGGGGTTCGGCCTTCTCGGCCATCTTCACCATGTCGGAATATGAATATTTCTTCCCCTGCTCCTTCCAGTTCCTCGAGCATTCCTGCAGGAGCCAGAGCCCCATTATGTTCGTGAGGAACCTGATCTTGCGGTCAAGCCCACCCTCGTTGGTATAGCTCGCCTTGCGCGCCTTTTCGGTGACCAACGGCTTGTCGTTCTCAACTCCGAGCAATGCCCAGGTGCCGCAGCTTATGTAGGCCCAGTGCTTCGCGACGCCCACCGGAACAGAGGCGACAGCAGACGCAGTGTCATGGCTGCCAACGTGGAACACTGGAATGGCGCCGCAACCGAGCTCCTTCTGGATCTCCGGTTTCAGCAGTCCCGCCTTCGTGCAGGGCTGGACGATCTTAGGGAAGATCGATTTAGGAACGCCGATCTTTTCTATCAGTCCAAAATCCCAGTCGCCCGTCTTCGCATCGAGGAGCTGTGTCGTGCTGGCGTCGGTGTATTCGCATTCAACCTTTCCGCAGAGCATGTATGACAGCGCATCGGGTATCATGAGGAACGTCGTATTCTTCAGATCCTCCGGATGCTGGTCCTTGTGCGCGAAAAGCTGGAAGATGGAGTTGAGCTGCATGAACTGTATGCCGGTC
>CAZDNQ010000331.1:0-5671 GCA_964506605.1 uncultured Victivallis sp.
AGACCAGCAAGACGAAGGCCTGTACAGTGTCGGTGCTCGCGTGTTGTGCGGCGGTGGCGTATTCCTCGGACATGCTCATGAAGGAGGCGGTTGTCGAGGACAAGACCCTCGGCGAAGTCTCGACCAGGATCAAGGAGATCAACGAGAAGCAGATCGAGAGCAACATATATTCCGACAAGGAGATAAGCTCCACCAAGAAGAACGCGGAGGACATCGACCTTGTCAAGAACGAGAAGCTGAAGAAGGTCATCGACTCGCTCGAGAAGACCGTGTCCAACGGCATCAGCGACGAGAACAAGAAAGGCCTCTACGGCAACGCGAAGAGCGGATACGAGGAATCAGTCAACATCCTTGAAAAGATAACCTCGAAGAAGCTCGAGGAGCTCATGGAGAACCGTGAGATGCTGGAGAAGCAGAAGGAGCTCCTGAAGGAGACCCAGGGACTCAAGAACGACATGAAGAACAAGGACAAGATGACAGACAAGGACATCGACAAGATGGCCGAGTCCGCGGAAAAGCAGGAAAACCTCAAGAACCAGGCACAGGAAGATCTCAAGAACAAGATGGAGAAGGCGACAGAGGCATTGAAGAACATGGATCTGCCGAAGGCCGAGCAGGCGCAGCAGGAGATCGTGAAGGATCTCGAGAAGAAGATAAACGATGAGACCCAGAACGAGAACGCCCAGAACGCCGAGCAGATGAACGACATGCAGCAGATGATGCAGCAGCTTTCCGATATACAGCAGCAGCTCCAGAACCAGCCGCAGAACCAGCAGGACCAGCAGAACGCCCAGAACCAGCAGCAGCAGAATCAACAGCAACAGCAGCAGAACCAGCAGCAGCCAATGACAGACCAGCAGCGGCAGGATATGGCGATGAAGATGGACGCCGTGGCTGAGCAGATGAAGCAGGACGGCATGGAGGAAGGCCAGAAGGACATGAACAAGGCCACGGAGGAAGCCCTTGCCAAAGACGACAAAGGGGCTCTTTCTGACGTGAAAAAGGCGATGGATGGACTCCAGAAGGCGATGGCCCAGGCCCAGCAGGGCAAGCCTCAGCCTGGACAACCGCAGCCGGGCCAGCCCCAGCCAAGCCAGACTCCTGTGAAACCCGAGGAGAAACAGGCGAACGACAGCAAGGAACATCAGAGCAGCGATGCCGCAGTGGAAGCCGTCCAGAAGAACAACGGCGGACGCGAGGACGAATGGCGCGCCAAGCTTCCTGAAAAGGAACGGGACGCCCTCCTGGCCGCAAGGAAGGCGAAATACACGCAGAAGATGGAGGAGTCCGTCAAGCGCTACTTCGTCGGACTGGCAAAATAAGGAGCCGTGCAGATGAGGTCGACCATCGGAAAAATTTCAGCGGGGGCGCTTGTCCTGGCCATCGCCATGCTCTTCCAGACGGGCGCAAGGGCCGAAGAGGCATTCCTGTTCGACGCATATGTCAAGCTTGACGAAAGCGCTGAACGGGCCGTCAAGCGCGCCCAGAAATGGATCGCCGAGACTCAGCTGCCCGATGGTTCCTGGAACACTCCCCACGGAAGGAACAACACCGGTGTCATAGCTTTTGCGACCATGGCGCTCATGGTCAACGGCTCCGTCCCTGGCGAAGGTCCTTATGGCAAGGAAGTCGGAAGGGGACTGCAGTTCCTGCTCAACGCGCAGAAGGAATCCGGCCTCATCGTGGCAGGTTCGGAGTCGCAGGCCCCGATGTACCAGCACGCGCTCGCCACAATCTGCCTGGCGGAATTGTATGGGATGACGGAAAATCCGAGGATCCGCACGGCACTGATAAACGCTGTCAACCTCATCGTCGACGTGCAGCACAGCGAAGGCGGATGGCGCTACCAGCCGCATCCGTCGCCAGGCGACATTTCAGCTTCGGTCATGCAGGTCATGGCCCTGAGGGCGGCAGCTGAATCTGGAATATATGTCCCTGACGAGACAATCAAGAAGTCGATTGGTTTCATCAAGGGCTGCTATAACGACAAGGAAAAGGGATTCGCCTACATGAAGGGCGGCGGACCTGCGGGGTTCGCAAGATCCGGCGCAGGCCTTGTCTGCCTGCAGGGCCTGGGGCTCCACAGCGATCCGATCATCCAGCCGACCGTGCAATATATAATGAACAATGCGTTCGGCGACAAGGTCGAGTTCAAGTGGTACGGACACTATTACAGTTCTGTCGGCCTCTACCACTACGGCGGCGATCCATGGAAGACATATTATCCGAAGATCAAGACGGTCATCCTGAAGGAATGGGAGAAGTCAGGACATGCGAACGATCTCCTTGAGACGTCATGGCAGGTTCTGATACTCGGCGTGCCGTTCAGGTATCTGCCGATTTACCAGAGGTAGGACGTAGGAATGATACTGGATACTTGTAATTAGAAACTGGAAGCTTGGATTTTTATTGAAGATATCTTTGTTCGATGTTCAATGTTGGATGTTCATGATCTTGACGGGAGAAACTAAAATGAGAGTTGACACAAATAAACTTATGACGGCACATGCAGTGGTCTGCCTGCTGTCGTTCTGCCTGTCCAGCATGGCGGACACGGTCACAGGCGACGAGAGCGTCAAGGGCAGCGTCCAGAGCATCAGCCCCACTGAGGTGAAGATGAAGGAAGGCAAGTCCCTCCCTCTCGCCAAGGTGAAGAAGATCGAGTTCGATTCCTTCGTCGTCGCCGCCAAGGAATCCGGCATCATCCTCAAGGACGGCACCAGGCTGACAGGAATTTTCAGGGAGACTCCCGACGGACAGGTTTTCCGCTCCACGACGCTGGGGCCCATCAAGCTCAAGACTGAGGACATAGCGGCGATCTTCTATGATTCGACATTCCTGCCCAGGCTCTCCGACAAGGCCTCGGTTCCGCCGTTCGTCATCGACAGGAAGGGGAACACAATGGCCGGGAAGATCATGTGGTCCGACACGAAATCCACTGGCGTGAAGACCTCTGAGGGGCTGAAGAAGGTGCTCATCGAGGATATATCGATCATATGCTATGCGGCTTTCAAGCCGGCGCCGGCCGTCCTGCTGAGGAACGGGGACATCATCAACCTCGGAAAGGAATTCAAGGGCGAGTCGATGTCGGTGTCCCTTGGCGACAAGAAATTCGACATACCGATCAAGGCGATAAAAGAAATAATTCTATAAGCAAATACTAAACAGAGGAATGGCCATGAGTAAAAAAGTCAACGTCGTCTGTGTGAAATGCAAAGGCGAATACCACGCCTATGAAAACGAAATCGACATCCTGAAATGCCCTTCATGCGGCGGGGATCTCAAGCTGAACGAGGCATACGAGGCGGCCGCAGCCGCATCTGCTCCGGCCCCGCAGGAGAAACCTGCCGAAAAGCCGAAGCCTGCCGCCCCTCCTCCGCCGGCCCAGGAGAAACCGAGCGTCACTCTCAGCGAAGGCGACGTCGTCGCCCTTGAGAAGATCAACAAGGCGTACAGCGTACTGCAGGCCGAGATCGAAAAGGTCATCGTCGGACAGAAGGAGGTCATCGAGGAGATCGTCGTTGCGATCCTCGCAAACGGCCACTGCCTGCTTGAAGGTGTGCCGGGCCTGGCGAAGACACTGCTGATATCGTCCCTTTCAAAGGCGCTGTCCCTCTCCTTCAAGAGGATACAGTTCACGCCCGACCTGATGCCTTCCGACATCACCGGCACGGACATCATCCAGGACAACCCGGAGACCGGCAAGAGGGAGTTCCACTTCCTCAGGGGCCCTATCTTCGCGAACATAGTCCTCGCGGATGAGATAAACCGTACTCCGCCCAAGACGCAGGCGGCGATGCTCGAGGCGATGCAGGAGAAGCAGACTTCGGTCGGCGGCAAAATCCATGACCTGCCGAAGCCTTTCTTCGTACTCGCCACGCAGAACCCCCTGGAACAGGAAGGCACATATCCGCTTCCTGAAGCCCAGCAGGACCGCTTCATATTCAAGATATTCGTCGGCTATCCCTCCGAGGAGGAGGAAAAGCTCATCATCCACAGGGTCACAGGAAAGCTCTTCAAGGAGATCGAACCTGTCCTTTCCACAGAGGATATCATGACGGCACAGGCGCTTGTCACCAGGATTCCCGTGGCCGACACCGTGATCGACTTCGCGACAAGGCTTGTCAGGTCGACAAGGCTCGGCCAGCCCGGCACACCCGACTTCATCAACAAGTGGGTCGCCTGGGGATGCGGACCTCGCGCATCGATCGCGCTGATCGCTGCGGCGAAGGCAAGGGCCGCTCTCAGAAATTCAGGCTATGCGTCATGCGACGATGTTGCGAGGGTCGCACATCCTGTCATGCGCCACAGGCTTGCAGTGAACTACACTGCCAGGGCCGAAGGCATCAACACGGACAACGTCATAGACGAGCTTCTCAAGACTATTCCAAAATACTGATTTACGGAGGATCGGGAATGCGGAGGCATTTACCTTTAATAGCATGCCTTCTGCTGGCGGCATTTTCCTCATGGGGGCAGGATTATGCCGTCAAGCCGCAATGGTGGGATACCGTCAAGGTCACAGTGGTGAAAGGCAAGGATCCCAACGACTCCTACAAGCAGAGCATGGAGAAGAACAAGGCTGCGGACAATGTCCGGGCGGAGATAAGGATCCTGACCGAGATATTGAAGGGCGTCCCCGCCGATTCGCTGAAGCAGTATTCCAATTCCCTGTTTCCAAGGATAACGGCTGGATACAAGTCCCTCGACGACTACGCCAACATGCTCTTCTGGGTTGAATACCAGCTCGGCCCCAAGCCCGACGCATTCGTCATGAAGAAGATCTTCGAGGAATACTTCAGGACTCTCTCCGACAACGACAAGGCGTTCCAGGCGCTCAAGGATTTCTACCTGAGGTTCTTCAAGTCTGACAAGTACGACGGCCAGGTGAAGGCATATGCGCTCCCGTACCTGCTCGATCTCATGCTGAAGAAGAACGAGCCGGCGGAGGTGTTGAAATTCCTCACCGACAACAACAATGCCGTAAAGGACATCCTCGGCAACGACAGGTTCATGTTCGAGATCAGGGCGATGATCCAGAAAGGCGACTATGAGAACGCCGCAAAATCGGTGAAATACTACGAGGATATTCCGGAACTGAAGGGTAGGAAGGATTTCATATCGCTGAAGAAGGCGGTCGAAGGCGCGAAGACCGGCTCCATCCAGCTCGAGATGGACTGGGAATACGATTCGATCGTCGAGAAGGCGAACAAATGCGAGAATGAAAACACTACCGCGAAACTCGTCAACCTGATACGCAGCACGCTTCTTGCGAAGTCTAATTCGCTCGCGGAAACAGGAGACACCACGCTCCTGAAGGGCGCCGCCGTAAAATACAAGGAGACTTTCTCCAAGTACGAGAAGGACTATTCGCCAAGCGTCAACGTCTACACCAACCTGCTCAAGGAGAAGTCGGAATGCTCGGAAACCCAGGTGATGAAGAGGAAAAACCTCATCAGCCTCTCCGACGCTTCCGCGAAGGCTGAACTCCGCCCTACGCCCAGATATTCATCGGCCGACATCTCCGTCCCAGACGCCTCCAAATTCGTCTTCCAGCCCCTATGCAACATAAACCCCGGCACGCTGGAGTACCAGGAACAGGGCAGCCAGTATTCCCTCAACCGCACAGTCACACCCCTTGTATCTTTCATTTCGAGCCAGTCCCTGGTCC
>CAZDNQ010000332.1:0-5670 GCA_964506605.1 uncultured Victivallis sp.
CATGAAATAGCCCTCCGCGAACATAAGACCCTCAAAGGCGAGACGGAAGAGGCGACATGCGCCGAACTGAGGAAGAACATAGGCGGACTCAGGAAGATCCTGCCGCCGGAAGTCAGCGTCATCTACGAACGCATTTCAAAGAAATATGAGATATTCGTATGTCCGATGGTGAACAGCGCATGCACGAGCTGCTTCATGAAGATACCCGTCGGCGTCGCGAATTCGGTCCTGTCCACAGGCAACTGCATCTCGTGTCCGACATGCGGACGATTCCTCTACTTTGACGAGGGGCATTTCGCGAGGCCCAGCGACGAGTTCCACCAGTACAAGGGCGTCGCCCGGTTTTCGTCGCAGGATCTTATGCTCCCGCACATCAAGGCGAAATCAAAGGAGAATGTCATAGAGGCCATAGGCCAGCACTGCGCCAGCGCCGGATTCGTCGAGGACGGTGCGGCATTTGTGAAACTGCTCCTGAAACGCGAGGCCCTTATAACTACATCTGTCGGATCCGGCATAGCGTTCCCGCACGCCAGAGGCATCAGGGCCTGCGGCCTTACGCTCGCGGTCGGGACAGTCAAGCCCGGCATCAAGGAGAACGGCGAAAGCCTCTCTATTTTCTTCGTGTCTGCTGTCCCGATGCAGACCAGCATTTTCTACATTGAACTGATATCCAAGCTGGCCAACTATTTCAGCAAGCCTGAGAACAGGAAGAAGATCCTCGAATGTTCGAAGCCGGAGGAGATGTGGAAGATCATGGTGCAGATCGGAAAGTGAAGATCCCCGGGAAAAATTCCACAGGATGGATCGACCTGCAGGTCAACGGCCTGAAAGGCACGAACTTCTCCAGCCCGTCCCTGACACCTGGCACCTTCTCTTCCGCCTGCTCGGAAATTCTCCATGGCGGAACCGCCATCTTCCTTCCGACAATGGTCACCAGCCCTGTCAAGACATATGAACGCAACCTCAGGCTGATGGTAAGGCAGATTGATTCGGAAAAGCTCTGGGACAGGATTCCCGGCTTCCATCTCGAAGGACCGTTCATATCCCCGGAACCTGGGTTCGTCGGGGCGCATAATCCGGAATACACACAAAACCCCGACCCTGAACTGCTGAAGAAAATGCAGGAATGGGCGGATGGAAAGATAAGGATCCTGACAATCGCCGCCGAACTGAAAGGCGCGGACAGACTTGCGAAAACCGCGGTAAAGCTAGGTATCACCGTCTCCATAGGCCATTCGAACTTCAATCCGGAAAACCTAAAGAAAATGGTCTTCTCCGGGGCAAAGGCGATCACTCATCTCGCGAACGGACTTCCTCTGACCCTTGCGAAGTTCGCAAATCCGATATGGGCCGCGCTCTGCGAGGAGGAGCTCATTGGGATGTTCGTCGGCGACGGCCACCATATCCCCGGAGACATATTGAAGAAGATGATACTGGCGAAGGGGATCGACAGGACTGTAATTGTCAGCGACGCCTCGCCTCTTGCCGGTTTAAAACCTGGAAGATATGATGTTTTCGGGGCCGAAGCCGTGCTGGACAGGTCTGGCCGCCTCTATAATCCTGTGAAACTGAATCTCGTAGGCTCGTCATACACCATGCCGAAATGCATGGACTACCTGAAGAAGCTAGATTTCCTGTCGGATAAGGATCTGCACAGGATTGGATATGAGAATCCGTTAAGACTGATTTCGTGATCTTAATATTCGTTTGTAGTAGCGCAATTTATTGCGCGTTCAAAAGACATGACAACGGCGTATGAATTCGCCTACTACGAACAAAACAACACCGGCTTCCACGGCATTCCTAAAGTAGAAAATGAAGCAAGGAGCATGACGTCCCACAGTTTTGGGACTTCCAGGGAATAAACATGAATAATAATTTTTCAACGGAAAAATTATCCCTCCAGGACATCGGCATTGCCGAATTCAACCTTGAGGAGAAGCTTGGCAGGATTCTCTCAAATCCTGCTCCCAAGGACTGGAAGCCTACCGGCATCGGCAGGGACTATTATCTTGATTTCATGGAGCTGATTGTCCGCAACGCCGCGAACTGGGTCGATGATAACGGCGCGGTCATCGATCCATATTACAAGAAGGAATGGGCCCAGACGACTCCGAGATTCGTTTCTTCTGCCTCAATACTGCTCTACTTCGGAAGAATTCCCGAACTGCAGGGGATTGTCAACAGGGCGATGACATACGCATGCAGGCAGCTGGCGTCCGGAAAGGGAGGGAGTCCGGATTTCTGGATGAGGGAGCTCGTGACTGCATATGTCTGCCTTGCGAAATCCGCAGACAGGAGGCTCGTTGACGAATGGCGGAGCATCCTTGCGAAGATCGCACCGGAGAAGATCAACAAGGTCGTCAGCGTGGATGACGGAAAGCTCAGTGAACTGCACAACTGGGCGATCTACGGAGCAGCAGGCGAGTCAATGAGGGAGTCGGCAGGAATAACGCCTGAGGACAAGGATGCCATATGGGGTAACAGGTTCTTCGACAAATATATGTCGGCGCAGTTCAGTCATTTCAACTCCTTCGGCATGTACCGCGATCCCGGAGATCCAATAACCTATGATATAACCACGAGGCTCCAGCTGGCGGCAGCGCTCTGGTACGGCTACGACTGGAAGCTCAGGCCGCTGGTGGACGAGCTCCTGCGCAGGGGTGGGATAACTACCCTCTTCTTTGTTTCACCCTGTGGTTTTGCACCCTTTGGAGGCAGGTCCGGACAGTTCAACTTCCAGGAGGGCATAATTGCCGCGCTCTGCGAGATAGAGGCCGGAAGATACAGGAAAAACGATCCCAGACTTTCCGGAGCATTCAAGAGACAGGCGCATCTGTCGGCCAGATCTGTGGAAAGGTGGCTGAAAGGTTTGTCTCCGCTGCGTCATATCAAGAACGCGTTTCCTCCGGAGTCGCTGCATGGTATAGACGAGTACGGTCAATATTCAGTCTACAGCCTATACAACGCTTCAGTCTTCGGGCTTGCCGCACTCTTCGCCGACGACACTATCGAGGAGAAACCCTGTCCGGCTGAAATCGGAGGATATGTCCTGGAGATATCCCCGTCATTCCATAAGCTGTTTGCGACATGCCAGGGCACGCATATTGAAATTGACACATGCGCAGATTTACATTATGACTCCACCGGCCTTGGGCGCTTCCAGGCGGAAGGATTTCCTGCCGAACTCGGGCTTAGCATGCCGTTCACGTCTACGCCGAAATTCAAGATGGACAGGAAACTCGTCCCGTTGGAAATGGTTTCAATATGCCCGGCATGGCAGGTTTCGGAAAAATGGATGTCGCTGGCCTCGCTTTCAGAAGGGCTTGAAAGCAACCTTGAGATAATCAAGGAGACGCAGGAAGAGATAGAAATTTCAATAAAGTATACGCACAGGAAATCAGGCTTGGAGATTAAAGAGAGATACCATCTTTCCCATGACAGGCTTGATATAAGATCCAAAGTTTGGATCGGAGGTGCGCCTGCCGGGAGGACCAGGTTCATGGTTCCGCTGCTGGTGACAGACGGGATGCGCAGGTCCAAATTCGAAAAGGAAGGCAGTTCGGTCAAAGTTTCATACATGGACCGGGACTACGTGATATCCCATGGAAAGGAAGTCAATTCCGAGATCCAGTCTGCGGAATTCGCAAACCGGAACGGGATATACAGGCTTCTGCTGCTGGAGAGGCAAGGTGATGAGATAGGCCTTTCGCTTCAGTTTTCATCCTAGGCTTCCGTTTTTTAATCCAGATCATGCCATCCTCCCCTTTTCCAGATAATCGACACCTTTGCCCGGAGGATGGACGTATAATAAATATGCTGGACCAGGGCGCCGGCCAGGGATGGACGCGCACCTTATTTCCGGGAAGCCCCGGTATTGCGGCACCCCTCATTTTTCATGCATAATAATAGTTCCGGGGCTTGACATGTGCAACCGGTTGCAATATCTTCTGGACATGCGGGACATGGATACCGGGATTTTCTTGAAGCAAACGAGGTGCGACAATGAAGACAGGAATTATTGCCGATTGCCGATTGCCGATTGCCGATCCGAGAGAAAACAATCCAGGATCCGGGATGCATGATTCAAGATGCATGGATCCGGTATCCGGCATCCGGCATTCCGTATCGGCATTCACCCTGATAGAACTCCTGGTCGTCATAGCCATAATCTCGATCCTCGCAGCCCTCCTCCTCCCCGCTCTTGGGAAAGCCAAGGACCAGGCGCGCTCCACGGCATGCATGAACAATCTGAAGCAGATAGGGCTCAGTCTCAATCTCTATGGGACCGACTACGAGTACTATCCCCCTTCCAGAACGACAGGAGGCACGACGGACTGGACTCTCCTTCTCAACCAATATCTCAACACCACACAGTCGACAAGCTACAGCGGCGGCGCAAAACAGTCCCCGGTGTTCGCCTGCCCCAGCGGACTCTCGAGGACCAACAGCGCCAACAACCTCTGCTATTCGGCCCATTACAGCATCATGCCCGACATAGATGTCAATCCGACAAAATCCCCCGCCCGCTACAATTCGAACCTGTTCAAGCGTCCGTCGGATCTGGTCACAGTTGGCGACGGATGCCAGGTCGGTCAGGGTTTTGCCATCAGTGCCTATTTCAATAGCGACATTGGATACTGGTACCAGGGTCTTGATCCGGCGAATTCATGGCCCAGCATCGACGTTTCAGTGAAGGAGAATGTTGTCCCTGACAGCTTCGCATCCCATAACACGGACAGAAATGACGGCGGTTCGGGGAATGAAGCCTGGCCCAGGTGGAGGCATGGCGGCAACAGGACCTGTAATTTCACATTTGTAGACGGACATGCTGAAGGCATCAAGATAAATGAAATAAAATATAAGAATGTGGTCTACAGATTCGTAAACGGCGGATGGTGCGCGTGGGAATGATGTAAAGCCGCTGCCAGACAGGATTGCATGATATCCAGGATTTCTTAATTTACTCATCCGGCCAATCCAGTTATCCTGTCACTTGCTCTTAATTAAAAAAGGAGGATATAATGATCTCATTTACATTGCGCCGCTTTTCTGCGGCGCTTGCATTCGCATCGGTCCTCATGCTTCAATCTCCATCATACTCCCAGACGGATTCAAAGCCAGGCGAACCGTTCGTAATAAACGATCTCAGTTCCAACGTCCAGTTCTCCTATCTCGCCTGGAAGGATGCGGTAAAGGCCGCGGACGGGCACCTGGTGTTGAAGGACTTGAAATGCGACGGAGGCGGAGGCTTCAACAAGAAGCTCGATCTCAGCGCGCAATCCAACAGGTCTCCGGCATTGAAGCTCAAGACAAAGCCTGGAAACACCGCAAAGACGCTCAAGCTCATCATGTCGGTTGAAAACGGGTATTCGGGGCACTGGGAATTCATGCTGCCGGCCCCGTCCGACGATTTCATGGTAGTCACGCCGAAGCTTGGTGCATCTCTTTCAGTTCCGAACACGCTCGAGGACAATAAGAATCCGGACCATCCCCGTCCGCTCGATCTGGCCCATATCACACAATATCAGCTAGTCGGGAACTGGAGCAAGGACACGCTCGACGCCGAGATCGACGCGATACTTCTTGTCGAACCTGACGCTGCGATGCTGGCGCAGCGCGAGGAAGGCAGGAAGCAGGCTGCTATCGACGCCGAGGCGGGCGGAAAGG
>CAZDNQ010000333.1:0-5657 GCA_964506605.1 uncultured Victivallis sp.
AATGCTGTCGCTCCTCGCCGGAATCATGCTCCTCATGCTCGGACTGCTGAAGCTTGCCGCGATAGTCAATTTCTTCTCGCACCCTGTCATAGTCGGTTTCACAAACGCAGGCGCCCTTATCATAGCTTTGTCGCAGGTGAATCTTTTCCTAAAGCTTCCACTTGGGCGCGGGAGTTACTTCATGAAGGACTTCTACGATATGATATCGCAGGCTTCCAGCACGCATCTGCCGACGCTGGCGTTCGGACTGCTGGCGATAGTCTTCATCCTGGCTGTCAAGAAATACAGGCCGAAATGGCCGGGAGCCCTCATCATCGTCTTCCTTTCCGTCGCAATAAGCTGGGCCTTAGGCTTTGATTCCAAGTTCGGCGGCAGCGTGGTTGGAGAGATCCCGAAGGGGCTTCCCGCATTGAAAATGCCACACGCCAGCGTGGAGGACATCTTGAAGCTGCTTCCAGGAGCATTCATGGTGGCGATGATAGGATTCCTGGAGGTCCTGGCGATCTGTAAGGTTATTGCCGCCAAGACAAAGGAACGGCTTGACATGAACCAGGAGCTCGTAGGGCAGGGGCTTTCCGGCATCCTCGGAAGCTTCACCCAGTCATATCCTGTCAGCGGCTCCTTTTCCAGGTCGGCACTGAACCTGTATGCCGGCGCTGTCACCGGGATGTCCTCCATATTCGCGGCGATACTGGTCATGTTCGTCCTGCTGTTCTTCACTCCGTTCCTGTATTATCTGCCCAAGGCCGTGCTCGGAGCGATCATCGTCGCGGCCGTAATAGGCCTGATTGATTTCAAGGCGTTCTCCAGGATATGGAAGACTAGCCGGTTCGACGGGGTCGCGGCGGCGGTGACATTCCTTGCCGCCCTCTTCATGGCACCTAAGATAACCGAAGGGATCCTGATCGGCGCAGTACTGGCGATAATCTTCCACCTCTACCAGATCATGAAGCCGGATTTCAATGTCCTGGGCAAGGACAGCGACGGAACCCTGAAGGATGCAGACAGATATAAGCTGAAGACTGAAGGTTCGCTCCTCACAGTCGGATTCCGCGGACGTCTTGTCTTCGCCAACGCGTCGCACTTTGAGGAGTCGCTCCTCCAG
The DNA here is from genome assembly GCA_964506605.1 of uncultured Victivallis sp. Classification (GTDB taxonomy): domain Bacteria; phylum Verrucomicrobiota; class Lentisphaeria; order Victivallales; family GWF2-50-93; genus GWF2-50-93. Next base: position 1,106 of record CAZDNQ010000333.1, read on the forward strand.
GCGCTGTCGGCCAGGCCGGACACGAAGGCGGTGCTCCTTGTAGCCAGCGGGATAAACAGCATCGATGCTACCGGCGAGGAGACGCTGCGCCATATCGTAGAGGAGTTCAGGAAGAATGGAATCGAAGTGTATATCGCGGAACTCCCGGACCGTGTCTATGACATCATCAGACGGTCGGGGCTGCACGCCCTGATCGGCCAGAAGAATTTCTTCCCATCCGCAGTTGCGGCATTTGAGGAGCTGAACGGCAAATATTCCTAGCTGAGGGCGGATATCCTTTTGAAATAGTCCAAAAAACCTCTATGATAGATACATGACGGGAAAATTTATTATATCTCTGGCGCTATTCCTGGCGTTGATCTCTTCAGCATCAGCTGCGGAGGAAATGCCGCTCTATCGCCATGCCGTGGAGAAGTGGGAGCCGGATCCGTACAGGGCGGTCGTAATATTCAACAGTGAAAATCCTGTTGACAAGGAGAAGGGGGTCAAGGTTGTCGATGGATTAATCCAGGATCCGGCAAGATCCCTAAATCTCATAATAGGCAGGGCGGACATCGGCGACAAGAGCGTCATTGACGAGAACACTAATGCGATCCTCAAGGCTTTCAAGCCGGACAGGCTGCCGTTCACGGTCATTTATTTCCCTTCGGTCTCGGATGTCGAGATTCCTCTCTGGGCCGGATATCTTACGGTTCAGTCTGCAGAAGCCATATGCGATTCCCCTGCAAGGCGTGAGATTGCCAGAAGGCTTCTAAAGGGAGATGATGCGGTCTGGATTTTCATTGAGTCCGGCGACGAGGGTAACGATGCCGGAGCCCTGCAGATGCTTTCCGAGGAGATAAGGATCTCATCCTCGGCCCTGCCCCGGATTCCCAGTCCGGATCATGCTGAAATGGAAGTGGATGGAAACACCGGCGATGTGGCTGCACTTCCGGCCCCGTCGCCTTTGAAGATGTCCATAATAAGAATCCCAAGGGATGACAAATCTGAAATGATCCTGCTGGAGATGCTGAACTGCATTGAGCCTGAAATGATAAATTCCAAGACCGAACCCGCGATCGCCCCGGTATACGGCAAAGGCAGGCTGCTTGACATCCTCTCTTCCGATGAAGTCACCAGGGAGAATGTGCGGCATGCCATTCAAAAGCTTGCGGCTCCCTTCAGCGGCGAAGGCAAACTTTCGGATTCCGGCACCGATCTCCTGATGGCTGTAAGCTGGAACGCCATGCTCAAGGACAAGTCCCAGGTCGACAAGCTCCTCCCCCAGCAGAAGGCATTCGCCGACGCTGGAGATGGGAAGGCCGTGGATGACATCCTGCCTTCCCAGAATGAAAACTTCTCAATGCCCGATCCTGAACCTGAAATTACTCCGGCAGGCGAGCAGGCTCCCGCAGCCGCTCCGGTGCCGATGAAGATAATAAACCTTTTCCTGGTGCTGGTGATAGCCCTGCTGGCAATACTCTTCGTGGTCATCGTCCTCAGGATGAAGAGATAGCAAGGGCAGGGGACAGGTCACGGCAATACGACGATCGTTATCCCCGGTTCATATTTGACGCGTGAGAACTTGTTGTCCCTGGTGGCGTTCCTGACATGGAATGACCAGAACATGGGGAGATATTCGGTGGATATCGGCCATTCGTAGTCCTTCGTCGTATCGTACCACTTGCTGAACATTTTCTCATGCCATGTGGATATTTCCAGGAAGTAGTCCTGGTCCTTCTTGAATCCATAGTAGAAGGATTTTGTGAACTTGCCCTTCCATTCAGTGTTGTCATAGGCCTTGGCCATTTCGGGGGAAAGCGGGCCGAGCTGCGAATATCGCATTATATAATATCCCCCGTCGTATGGGACGTCGGTGCCGTTTATTTTCACGTTTGCCGGAGGAGGTGGAAGGCCGTTGGATTTGCGGTAGTTCTCAAAGACCCCGGATTTGACGGCGAGCTTGTAGAGGTCGCACCTCTGCTTGATGCATTCGAGCGTGGGGATGTCCGGCATCATGTTGAACCAGTCGAGTGAATCCCTCATGAATTCCTGGGCGTGTCCGATGCTTCCCAGGTTCCTTGCCTCGTTTTCCATGCCTTTCATTTTTTCCAGAGTCTTGTCGTTCAGATCAAGAAGGGCCTCAACCCTTTCCTTTGGAGTTTTTCCAAGCCCTTCCAGTGGAGCGACTATGGCGACAGCCCATACTTCCATCAGCGCCTTGCTCTTATATCGTTCGAACATCGGATTCATCTTCTTGATGACTGCCTCATGGCGTTTCCTCTGCTCATCTGTAAACTCCCCGTATGGAAGGCGGAACATGATTTCCTCTATCTTTGAAAATGAGCTTTCCAGTTTCCTCGACGGCGGCATCCAGTCGGCGACCACTTCCTTGTGCGCCCCTTCCATCGCCCTTGTGATCCTGGCGCATTCACTGACGAAAGCCCCATCACTGCCGGCTGAATCCAGAACGCCCTGCGGAACTTTGATATTCTTTACGTTCCGCGACATGACGGCGCTCGTTATCGCCTTTGCATATGCCTCAACCTTGTCTGCGACCGGCTTGATCTCTTCATTTGCCGCAGAGATGCTTCCGGCATCGGGCAGCTGCCCTGACAGCTTCTCCATTTCCGTCAGCATGGCGTCGATGTTCTGGATCGTGCCGCCCCTGTTGCCAAGATACCAGTTAATGCGTGCAATATCGTTCTTCATCTTGTTCTCCAGGTGGATGGACTTCAGCGTGGATACGAGATCCAGCGCCTCGCGCGCCTGGTTGGCGACATAGAGGCTTCCGGACTGCGTATAAGCGAAATGCCTGCTGCCGTCATCAAGTTCAAAAGAATCCTTCCCGTACCGCGCCATCTGCAGGGCATCGGACTCCTTGATCTGCGCATCGCATTTATCGAGAAGCGCCTGGAATTTAGATTCATACGAAAGCACATCCTTGAGCGAGGCCATATAGCCAAGACCCGTCTCCCCGTTTAGCTTCTTGAACTTTTCGTCAATCCCAGGTGTAAGGGCCTCGGGATTCATGTAGTCCTTTATTTCGCTGTCCCTGGACCGCTGGGCGTATGTCGATGTTTCCTCCACCTCATTGAATAACTTGTCGAAGTTTCTGGTTGAGTCATACCATTGCTTGAAAAGGATCTCCTTTTCCTTGCTGAGCTCCTGGTGCTTCTTGCTCATCTCGGAATCCTTCTTACTGAGGGAGTCCCTCTCTTTGTTGAACTCGGCATATGCCTTCTTGGAGATCTCGTCCACCTGCTTGGAAAGCCTGGCTGATTCCGCCTCGACCGCCTTGATCCTTCCATTCCAGGCATCGCTGAGCTGCTTCTTCTGCTCGTAGGGGACCTGGTCTCCCAGCTTCTTATATTCAACGTCGTAGTTATGCCTCATCGCGCTGGCTGTCCTGCTGTAGCCGTCCACAAGATCGCGCTGGTATGCGGAAAACGTATTTGAGACGATGTAATACCTGCGGTCGAGTTCCTGGAAGGAAATCTTCTTTGATGCATATTCAGACATGAGGGCGCTGAACTGTCCGGAATATTCCTGGTTCATGTCCTGGGGAGCCGGCGGGACTTTGACAAGGTTGCTGTCCTTCGGATCAAATTCATCCTTCCTTATCTTGTAGGCTGTCAGGTTAAGGGGCGGGAGCTCTATGTCGATGCTGGTTCCGCTCACCTTGAACTTCGCCTTGTTCATGTCCGTGTAATGCGGATTTATGCTCAGGCTGAAGCTGGTCCCGCTTACGTTGAAAAGCTTCCTGTCAACCACCGGATCGATGTTGATGTAGAAGGTTTCGCTTTCCATGTCCCTGAGGAACACGTTGAGATTTGCCGACTCCTGCTTGTACTCCTGCTTCCCTGCCGTGATCTTGACCTTGTAAGGTACGGTTTCCGGAGCGGATTTGATCGTGCCATGAATATTGACGGCACCTTGCGACAGCCTGGTTGCCAGGTCGTTCGCGGCAACCACGAATTCCTTCTCCCTCACCAGCCTTTTGTCGGGGGACCATTTTTCCAGGGCGGGGGCTATTTCCATGACGATATACCTGTCCCTGTAATCTTTGACGATGAACGGATTCCTCTTTTCGAAATCCTTTGCGGCCTCGCCCTTGATGCAGTCCTTGGAGGCTGTTGCCCAGAACTTGTCCAATTCCGTGGAGACTGCCTGATACCCGCCCGATACTATTGCTGCCGCCCAGTAATCTGCGGGACTTGCCGGAGCTTCTTTGTCTTTCTGGACAGGCTGTGCCTTCCTGTCCTGGAATTCCTTGTATTTCATGTACCAGAGCATGTTCGATACATTCGGAGTAAGCTCCTCAGTCATCTTCAAATTGAAATCAACGAAGGCCAGCGCCATCTTCGAAGTTTCGGTCGGGGCCCTGTTGAATGTTTCGGCGATCCCGTTCCTCGCCTTGGACAGGAAGACATATTCATCAAAGTCCTGGTTTTTCAGATAGCGTGAGACTTTTTCAACCACATATGCGAGCCCGAGATCGGACCCTCTCCTGTAGAAATCCTGCATGTCGCCAAGCAGGAGTATTGTCTCGATGGAGCTGCTCTTGTCCTTC
>CAZDNQ010000334.1:0-5594 GCA_964506605.1 uncultured Victivallis sp.
GTAGGAAACTGTTCTTAGCGAGATCAAGCGCTGCCGAGCGCAGCCCCTCAAGGTCGTTCTGCGTCACCGGTGCTCCCGCCTGTTTTTCCGGGATCTGCGTCTTGCCAGCCAGCTGCAGGCGAGGATTGAGCCCCTTGAGGATTCCGTTGTACGCATCGACGTACTGCTCGTTCTGGGCGTATGCCGGAACGAGCACGCTGAAAATACATATCAGGATGACGGCCGTTGTTCTTTTCATTTATATGAAATTCCTTTTTTATTCTACTGAAGCATCCAGACCGAGTGTTTCTGAAGCGTCGATGTCCGTTGCCTGGTCGGGTTTTGTGCCGATGACGTATTCCACCATGTTGCACAGGGTGTCCGGAATCGGCGACTCCGGATCTCCCGGTGCGTCCTGGTCAAGGTTCCCGAAATACCTGAGCTCCCAGTCGTCGGGAAGACCATCGTTGTCAGTGTCATTCTTCATATTTGGATTGGCATCTTCACCGTCTGGAACTCCATCCCCGTCTGAATCTTTCCTGGTGGGATCGGTGTCCACCTCAGCACCGTCTTCGAGACCATCACCGTCGGTGTCGGCCAGTTTGGGATTTGTATGGAGCTGGAACTCCCTGAGGTTGCTGAGGCCGTCGCCGTCATCGTCGGCGTTGGCGTCATCTACAAGCGGATTGAGCCCGTATTTTGTCTCCCAGTCGTCGGCCATCCCATCCCCGTCGGTGTCGCGGGTGTCGTCGGAGAAGGTCACCATTACCTTGCCCTGGTCGGCTCCCAGGAAGATGGGATCCGAGGAAGGGTCTACAGAGACAGTGATATCTGCATGGTGGTCGCCGTAGTCATCATCGTCTGTTCCGGTGACTGTCACGGCCTGCGGGACATTCCAGTTCCCGGAGTTGAACACCAGCATCCGGGGGGTGATGGAGCCCTGCGCGCTGTCGTCTATGTCGACATTGAGGATGACATCGCTTTCAGGCACCGCGTTGAGGACTGCGGTGAAAGTGCCGATGCCGCCGTTCTCCGCCACTGTGAGCGATGTGGTGGAAAGTTCTATGGCCTCGAAGTCGTCGCTTATGATGTCTATGGTCGCGGTCTGGTTGTCCACTCCCTCGAACTCCACGTCGGACAATGGCGAAAATATCGAGAAGACAATGCCGACGGAGGTGTTGGCCACGAGCGTGTTCTGCTGGGCGTAGACCGTGACAGTCTGCGATCTCCTCCAGTTGTCGGGTAGGAATGTAAGCCTGGTTTTGTCCACTGTGGCGTCTCCGGAATCCGGGACGCAGTCCACGGCCACCTGGTATTTCGGCCTGCCCCTCAGCTTTACAGTAATCTGGCATGATCCGCCGTCCTCCAGCATCGTCGCACTTTCCGGAGTGATGGAGAATCCCGGAAGCTCAGGATAATATTCCTCTGCGCCGATGTCCACCCCGCCAAGGCACGGACGCGCATAGATGTCGATGTCGTCAGCCGGTGCGCCTGCCGCAGTGCCGGCGTCGATGCAGGGAGATTCCGCGGACAGATGATATGTTTCGGTTTCATTCTTCAGGAAAAGGGGGTCAGCGTCGATGTTTCCTTCGCCGGGATATCCATCCTCGACATTGGAGTAAGTGACCGTCGGTGTGCCATCTATCTGAGAATCCCCGTTCCCGCGCAGAATGCTGTTGACGATGCTGAATGCTCCCGAGCCGGCAAATACCACGCCTCCGGAACTGGCAGTTGACGAAAGGTTGTCCGTGATCGTGCAGCAGTACACTGATGCCGCCAGCGAGCTGTTTACGGATATCGCCCCGGTTGCAGATGTATTGCCAGCGATGAAGCAGTTCTCGACGGTTATCGACGACTGCGCGGCATCAACAGTTCCTCCTCCGACACTGCCGGTTCTGCATGACAATATCTTCGAACGCAAAATTTTCATGCTGCTGCCTGATACTGCGGCGATTGCGCTGCCGGATACGGCGTTGCAGCTGTTGAATTTGCAGAAGTCTATAATCGGGCTGCCGCCGGATGCGTATATTGCACCTCCCGAGTCTGATGCTTTACAATCCTCGAAAATGCAGTTGATGATTCCTGCGGACGAGCTGGCAAGGCTTATTGCGCCACCTTTGGCCGCGCTGCCGTTGGTGAAGCTGAACTCCTCAATCTCTACGGACGAATCAGCCCCCTCGAGGGTAAATGCATTTCCGGAGCTGGTGCAGTCCACCGTCACTCGGTCCCCGGAATACATCTGATCATCCCACGGGCGGAGCTTCAGGAGGCTGCCGCTTATCTTCAGCCCGGTATTGCCGGCGCCGGAATATGTAATTGGACTTTTGCCCTTGTCCTGCTCCCCGGAATACGATCTTACGCTTATGACATATTCCTTTCCGTCGTTCTTCCTGCAGGTAAGTCCAGCATTGATAGTTTTCTTGGCCAGGGCCTTGGTCAGGCCCGACCGTGTATCAAGCCCCTTTGCGCCGTCCACATATATGAAGACAGTCTTCCTCAGGGGATCGAGCCTCCTGGAATATTCCTCTCCGTCGCTGAACTTGTCGCCGTCGGTGTCGGCCACATCCTTTTTCGTCCCCAGCTTTTCCTCCAGTTTGTTGTTCAGCCCGTCCAGGTCATCGTCGTCAGTATTTATTTGTGCATCGAGGTATTTACCTGAATAGAAGAACCAGGATGCGGGCACTGGCTGGAGTCCGGCAAAGCCGGGACCTTCATATCTGAGTATGAGCTTTGCCGCACCGCTCTTCTCGTAGTAGGATATGCTGAACGGGTGGAGCCCGGCCTTGAGCGGGAAGAACCCGTTGCTGAGCCTGTCCGCGTTGGCGTAGAGGGTCGAATTGCAGTCGATGATCTTAATATCGTCTATCTCCATGGCGGCAAAATCGTCGCATTCTATCTGAAACCTGTAGGCGCCGTCGGCGGGGATGTCCAGGTATCCCTTGAAATATGCGCCGACATCGTCGTACCTTCCGCTTCCGAGAAAATGTCCGGCGGAGGTCGTGACGGCCGTATATGAATAGCTTACTGGTCCGGTGACAACCTCGGTGCCACGGTGAGGATTTTCGGTGAACTTCGACAGGTCAGATTCTCCCGCATTGTAGCTCACCACGATCCCTTGGTGAAGATCCTCGTCGCCAGATTTGACTGAAGGATCTGCAGGACGCGGACGGTCAAGTCCCAGCAGGGGATCCGTGAGATAGAGGTTGAGTTCGTCCGCATCGGATATTTCGTCGCCGTCGGTGTCCTCCGAGCCGCTGTGAGCCCCTCCGGGCAGCGCTTCCTTCTCCCAGTCGTCCGCCATCATGTTGTGGTCCGTGTCCAGGCAGAAGAAGTCGGAAGCCCTCATCAGCTCCTTCTCCGTCTTCCCGGGACACAGCCACCTCAGCTGTATTGCGCCGGTGCCGGAGTTCTCGTAATAATCCAGCCTGAACTCGTGCGGTCCGGCGGAAAGAACCTGCGCCGGCACAGGGGTCTCCGTGGCATTCCTCGGCGCAGCTACAGCTACGCTGGAAAGCTTTTGTCCATCAAGGTAAAATGTGAACCCTTCGCCGCTGGTAACGTAGAAAGTGTAGCTGCCTGCGACAGGGCACACAGTCATTCCGGTGACGGAGACTCCGACTTTGTCCTCGCGCCCGGAGGTGAGTATCTTTCCGCCGCTGTCTGGGAAGTCCAGGTCGGGCAGCATCGTCGTCTTGTACGGAGTCCTGTTTGAGAAGTCCGGCAGCGGGTTCCATGCCTTTGTCTCCCCGATCTCCGGCTTGAAGTATTTCGCCAGAAGCGACGGGTTGCCCGTGAAGCATCCGTAGACCACAGGACCAGGATTGTATCCCTCCTTGAACAGCCTCGCCCTTGCCAGCCTGTTCCCGGAGACAGGCACCGGCGTTCCGGAATACTCCTGCGAGCTGAAGTCCGGATCTGGTCCGTCAACGGTAAACCTGATGTCCGTCTCCGGAACTGTCGGTACAGGGGGGTTGAGGGAGAACGTCCTCTCGTTCTGGAAATATCCTTCCTTGCTGCTTGAGAACGAGGGGACTGCCGTAAGCGTCCTGCTTATGCTGAAATTGTCGAATCTTGCGGGGCTGACAAGGCGGCCGTCCATGCTTGTGACCGCAAACCCGACAAGGACATGGTCTCCCATGTCTACCGTCTGGTCCGTCTTTCCAATCTGGGTCCATCTGGCTCCGTCATGCGATATGTACGGCGTATAAGACTTCCCTTTCTTCACCAGCTTCAGCCAGCATGGCGCAGATGCCGCGCCGCCTGCGAGATTCGCAGCGGATGGAGCGGCGTCCAAGGCGCGCTGGACATAGTTCGCCCCGCTGGCGGGCGTGAGATAGACGAAGGCATACTGGCTTTTCACGGCCGTCGCATTCTTCCTGATCATAATCCCGGCCTTCGCCAGTTCATCGGTCTTACCCTGGAAAATGATCCTTGCGGAAACTTCGCAGTCGCCGTAGAGCTCCTGGTAGCAAAAGTTGAACGCGTCGTCGTTCTTGCTCGAAGGAAGGAGTGAGCCGGATCCTCGCACGGTGAACACCGACGAGTCGAGGTTGGCGGTGCCTCGCTTGCCGGTGACGCCGATGTCGGTGTCAATCCATTCAGATGTGAGAGGGCCGGTCGACTGGCCGGGCTCGACCATGTCTCCGTCCATCGTCGAATTCTTGTCATTCAGGCTGTCCCAGTCGTTGGGATCGAAGATGCCAGTCGGATATAAGATGCTAGTCGGATCGAATACAGGATCATTTTCCTTCGCATCAGTAAGCCCGTCACTGTCGGCGTCATTCCTGTCGATAAGCCCGGTGACAGGATTATTCACATAGGCGTCAGAATGGTAGAGGAACCCGGCAGGCACAATCTGTTTTTCAATGCCAGGCCCCTCGTACTGGAGGATTAGCCCGTTGCTGCCTGCCGTCTGGTAATAGTCGGCCATGATCTCATGCATTCCGGCGGAAAGGCTGATGGAGCCGTATTCCTCAAGCATGGCATGAGGTCCGTCGTTGTCAACGATCTTCACACTGTCGATATAGAGGTTCGCACCGTCGTCGCATTCAAGGTAGAACTTGTAGATGCCGTCCACAGGAATGTCGATATATCCCTTGAACCGAGCGGCCACGTCTATCTTGAGACCGCTTGAAGCAAAAGCCACGCTTCCAGCCGGGGAGTTTATCTGCCGGATCAGTCCAAACTGGGGATCAGGATCAAGCAAATCCTTTTTTACGAACACAGGAAGACTTCCCAGGTCCGGGAGATGAGTCCATGTCCTGTTGTTCCTTGCGCAATATGACACGGCAAGCCTGAGAGCGGAATCGGATGGACTGGCGGAAGGCGTCGGACAGTCGTCGGCATCAAGAGGATCGGTGCCGAAAATGTTCAGTTCATCCTTGTCGCTGATTCCATCGCCGTCGGTGTCGTCTGGAGAAGCCGGAGTGAAGGCAGGATGCGATACAAGGTAGGCCGTCCTGTATTCCTTCCACTGGTCTGGAATTCCATCAAGATCCTCGTCCGGGCTGAAGAAGGCTTCAACCGGTATCACTGTTGCAGTCGTCTGGCCGGGACATTTCCATTTGAGCTGGATGCCACCGCTGCCAGCGCCTTCGAAATATTCTATCCTGATG
>CAZDNQ010000335.1:0-5586 GCA_964506605.1 uncultured Victivallis sp.
GTCCCCCTCGATTCAAACGGCCGCTACATCTACATCAAGGACGGCGACACCATCTGGAACCCAGGCTGGAAGCCCACACGCACAAAGCTCGACAGCTATGAATGCCGCCACGGTCTCGGCTACTCCCAGATCACCGGCGTCAAGAACGGCGTCCAGGTCTCAGTCAAATATTTCGTCCCGCTCAATGAGACCCTCGAAATCTGGGACGTCGAAGTGAAGAACCTCAGCTCCCGTCAGAAGTCGATCAGCCTATGGGGCTTCGTCGAATGGTGCCTCTGGGACGCCATGGACGACATGACCAACTTCCAGCGCAACTTCTCCATCGGACAGCTCGAGGTCGAACAGAACAATATCTTCCATGTCACCGAATACCGCGAACGCCGCAACCATTTCGCATACTTCTCGCTCTTCGGCGCGAAGGCAAGCGGATTCGACACCAGCCGCGACTGCTTCGTCGGAGTCCATGACGGACTCGACAGGCCGAAGGCCGTCGTCGCCGGAAAATGCTCGAGCTACAAGACCCTCGGCTGGGCACCCGTCGGCGTCCACCAGGTCGATCTGAAGCTCGCCCCCGGCTCGAAGAAACGCCTTCATTTCATCCTCGGCTACGCTGAGAACCCTGAAAACAAAAAGTTCGAGAAGAAGTTCGTAGCCAACAAGGCGCCATTCAGGAAAGCCGCTGCGAAGTTCGCAAAGTCGGCAGATGTCGACGCCGCCTACGGGAAGCTCTGCAGCTACTGGACGAAGCTCCTTTCCGTCTACAGCGCCGAAGTCCCTGACGAGCATGTCGCACGCATGGTCAACATCTGGAACCAGTACCAGTGCATGACGACCCTCAACATGTCGCGTTCCGCCTCCCTCTACGAATCCGGCATCGGCCGCGGCATGGGATACCGTGACAGCAACCAGGATCTGCTCGGTGTCGTCCACCTCCAGCCCGAACGTTCCCGCGAAAGGATCCTCGACATCGCCGCGACCCAGCTTTCAGATGGTACATGCTACCATCAGTACCAGCCGCTCACCAAGAAGGGAAATTCGATGGCGGGCAGCGGGTTCAACGATGATCCGCTCTGGCTTCCTCTCTCCGTCTCGGCATACGTCAACGAGACTGGAGACCTCGCCATCCTTAAGGAGAAGATCGGTTATGCCGACAAGGACAACAAGGACGGTGCGACACTGATGGATCATCTTGAGATCTCGATGGCGTACACCTTGCAGAACCGCGGCCCGCACGGCCTCCCCCAGATCGGACATGCCGACTGGAATGACTGCTTGAATCTTAATTGCTTTTCGAAGACGCCTGGCGAAAGCTTCCAGCTTGCCGGAGATCTCGGCGGGAAAAAAACGAAGATCGCGGAATCCGTCATGATAGCCGGTCTCTTCTGTTCAGCATGCGAGAAGATGGCGGACATATATAGCCAGATCGGTGAAAAGAAAAAGGCTTCCGCTTCTATGGCAAAACGCAAGGCGATGCAGGCTGTCATCAGCAAACACGGCTGGGACGGCGACTGGTTCCGCCGCGCCTATGACGCATACAGCAGGCCGATAGGCTCGAAGAAATGCGCCGAAGGGAAGATCTTCATCGAAAGCCAGGGCTGGGGCATTATCGGCGGAGTCGGCCTGGAAGACGGACGCGCCCAGAAGGCGCTGGATTCCGTGAAGAAATATCTTGCGACTCCGAACGGTATAATCCTGCAGCAGCCGGCATTCTCCGAATACCAGGTTCACATGGGCGAGATCACCTCGTATCCTCCGGGATACAAGGAGAACGCCGGAATCTTCACACACAACAATACCTGGATCCAGGTCGCCGAGACAATGATCGGGCGAGGGGACCGCGCCTACGAATACTACATGAGCGTCTGCCCCAGCGCAAAGCAGAGCCAGATCGACATATACCGCTGCGAACCATATGTCTACAGCCAGATGACCGCCGGACGCGACGCATTGATCCCGGGAGAGGCAAAAAATTCCTTCCTGACGGGTACGGCGTCATGGTCGTTCGTCGCCATCGCCCAGCACATCCTCGGTGTAAGGCCCAGCGCTGAAGGGCTCGTAGTCGACCCTTGCATTCCGAAGAAGTGGAAGGAGTTCAAGGTCAACCGCGTGTTCCGCGGGAAGACATACAAGATCACCGTGAAAAATCCGAACGGACGTTCGAAAGGCGTGAAGCAGCTGCTTGTCAACGGAAAAGCTGTAGCTGGCAACGTGGTTCCGCTTGATCTGCCCGGCAAGGAAATTTCGGTCGTTGCAAGTCTGTGAAGAAGTAGGTACGGCCTTTAGCCCGTACCTACTTTAAGATCAATCTTGCGGCTTCGAGCAGGTTTTTGACCACGGGCCATCCGGGCTTGAGTTCGCCGGTGTGCTTTTCACCGTGTCCGGTGAGCACGTAGATTCCTTTCGCGCCTGCGTTCTCGGCGAACTCCACGTCGTGCGGATGGTCCCCTATCACATATGATCTGGAAAGATCTATGCCGTGTTTCTCAACAGCCTGATTAAGAAAGTACGGCTTGGGCTTGATGCATTCGCAGTTGTCCTCGCGGTTGTGCGGGCAGTAATAGACTTCGGTGATCCTGATCCCGTTCTCCACCAGGATCTCCAGCACGCGGCGGTTCACCTTGTCGACGTCTTCCTTTGTGATCAGCTTCTTGGCGATGCCGGACTGGTTGCTGACGATGAAAAGCAGGAATTCCTTCTGCAGCATCCTGAGCGCTTCGAATGTGAACGGATAGAACACCGCATCAACGGGATTCTTCAGGTGGCCGCGGTCCTCGATGACTGTGCCGTCGCGGTCCAGGAATACAGCCTTTCTGCCATAGACTTCCACATAGCCCTCTAATTATATAAAGCTTAAGAATTATTTTGACAGGATAACTGGATTAACATGATTATCTGAGTTCAGCAAATCCTGAAAATCCTGTAATCCTGTCAAATTTATTGGGATTGCATGACATTGACGAACTGCTGGTTCAGCTCGCGCACCTGGTCGGCCCAGAACGAGTCGTTGCTCCAGTTCGGGAAGTTCACATTGAAGTTCGGATCCTGGCGCTGGCGGCTTATCCAGTCGAGGAAATAGAGCATGCGCATGGAGCGGAGCGGTTCGATGAGCCTGATGCTGGACTCCTCGAAATCGCGGAATTCGCGGTATCCTTTTATCATCAGCTCCAGTTCAGCGCCCGATTCAAGCACATGTCCCGGAAGGAGCATCCAGAGATCCTGTACCGGCGGCCCCATCACCATGTCGTCGAAGTCGATGAGCAGGAGCCCTTCATCAGGCCTGTGCAGGATGTTCTTCGAGTGGCAGTCGCCATGTATCCTTATGTATTCGGCGTCGTCGAACATCGGCATGATATGGTCGAGCAGCTGCGACGAGATGTCCGCGAACGGTTTCTGGTAGCGCGAAGGGATGTGGCCTCCGTCAAGCAGCTGGGCGATGTCCGATGCAGTAGTCTCCTCCGGATGCAGCTGGAGGCGGTGCTTCGCGGCCCTGCGGCTTCCAACGACATGTGCGCGGGCTACGACCCGGCCCAGGCGCTTCCAGTCGTCTTCGCATGTCTGCTCCCAGACCCGTCCAAGACGTTTCGGATATACCGCGAAAAATATTCCTTCAGCCTCTCCGACAGTCTTCCCGTTCTTCAGGGGCAGCGGCGCCACCACCGGAATCTCGTCCTTTGAGCAATCGATGACGAAGTCGTGCTCATCCTGCAAAGCCTGCTTCGACCAGCGTCCGGGACGGTAGAACTTCACGATGATGCGTTCGCGGTCCGCCGCCATCAGCTCGTAGACACGGTTGATGTAGCTGTTGAGCGGATGCGTGAACCCGAGCAGGGGGCGGCCAAGCGCCTTCTCCACGACAGGCACGATGATGTCCGGCGTCAGCGCGGAGAAATTCCCGCAGGCCTGTGCGTTGGACTCAGGCTTGCAGGCGACGTCTTTTTTTGTCTTTGCTGTTTTCTTCTTCATGATTTTTATTTTTGTGAATGCGAAATAAAAATAATGGACTTCGGTTACAAAACAACGGACAGAGTGTAGATTACGCGGTTAATTTAAAATCACCTGAAAGGATCATATGCCGATGAAGAATGCAATAAAAGTCGTGCTTACCTCGGAGAAGACCTCCGACAGGCTGTCCGAGAAGAAAAGCGTCAAGTTCAAGTCGGACGCCAAGGGCGTCGAAAACAATGTGATAAACGTGTTCCCCGAAGTCGCCTACCAGAAGATCGAAGGTTTCGGCGGAGCCCTCACCGAATCCGCGGCCGTCACCCTCGACAAGGCCGGCCCCGCCATCAGGGAGAAGGTCCTCAACGCCTATTTCGACACGAGGAAGGGCATCAACTACAGCCTCTGCCGCGCCCACATCAACAGCTGCGACTTCTCCACCGGAAACTACCACTACACCCAGAAGAACGACCGCCAGCTCAAGACCTTCAACATCGAACGCGACCAGCAGCTCATCATCCCGATGATCAAGGACGCCCAGAAGATAAGAGGATCAAAGCTCAGCATCCTTTCCTCGCCATGGAGCCCCCCGGACTGGATGAAGACCACCGGCATCATGAACCTCGGCGGAAAGCTCAAGCCCGACTGCCGCAAGATCTGGGCCGACTACTATTCCAGGTACATCGAAGCATACGCCAAGGAAGGCATCAAGATCTGCTATCTCACCGTCCAGAACGAACCCAAGGCGAAACAGACCTGGGACTCATGCGTCTACACCGCCGAGGAGGAAAGGGATTTCGTAAAGAACTTCCTCGGACCTTCCCTGAAGAAGAACGGGCATGGTGATGTCAGACTTCTCGTATGGGACCATAACAAGGAACGCGTCTTCGACCGCACAAGGACGATCCTGTCCGACCGCAATGCCGCGAAATATATCTGGGGCACCGGATTTCACTGGTATTCCGGAGACCACTTCGAAGGACTCGACATGCTCCATGACCTCTTCCCCGGGAAAGGCCTGATTTTTACGGAAGGCTGCGTTGCAGGACCTGATGACTGCGGATGGCGCAAGGGTGAGAAGTATGCGCACGACATCATCGGCGACCTCAACAACTGGACCCAGGGCTGGATCGACTGGAACATCACGCTTGACGAACAGGGCGGACCCAACCACGTCGGCAACTTCTGCGATGCTCCGATAATCGTCGACACCAAAAAGAAGAAGATCACCTACAAACCGTCATTCTATTATATCGGCCATGTCAGCAAGTACATCAAGCCCGGTGCGAAGAGGATCGGTTTCAGCAAGTACAGCCAGCATCTCGATGTCACCGCCGCCAAGAATCCGGACGGAGAGATCGTAGCCGTGGTGATGAACAGCTCGAATGAAGAGAACAAGTTCAACCTGCGCTGCTGCGGAAAAATTGCGGAAATCGCAATCGCCCCGCACTCGATCATGACGCTGGTGTTCTAATCCGAATTTCCGTAGTAGGATGTCCAATTCAAGACACAGACAGGAATGTCTGTGTTACCCAAAAGACACAGGCGGGATGCCTGTGGTGGATTCTAAGGAATCTCAGTCATTCTTTCTCTGGCTGAGCAGGAGCGCGCCGAGAGGGGGCAGCGTCAGGGACAGGCTGAACGGCC
>CAZDNQ010000336.1:0-5546 GCA_964506605.1 uncultured Victivallis sp.
CCTCGAACTGCGTGACCGACTTATCCCCGTCCATCCTGCGCGTCATCTTGGAGAAGATCTTGCCGCCAAACCCCGGCCCGGCCGCCTCGAGAAACGTCATCTGCTCCGTCTCGGCACAGATGGAATTTCGGATTATTCTATAGTCCATCCGCTGCTGGACGTGCTCCCAGTACAGCCCAACCGAATCGTCCTTGTTGAGGTTGAAGCGCACGACCACGTCATCGGCTAGTGTTCTTCTGCCGACGTCCTGCCAGCCGACGATGAGTTTAGTATTGGCGGCGGCAAAGGCCAAGCTGATGCGATCCGGCGCAGGCAGGCGGTCGTCGGCGATCTCCATGGCCAGGTAGAGGTATTGGTCGTCGCGGCACAGCCAGAGGGCGGCGGAAAGATCCTGCGGCCCGCCGTAAGCGCCTTTAAACCAGGAAGCGTGCTTGTCGCCCGCCATCACCACGTTGGGAGCGATGCCGCTCTTCTTCCACTCGGCCAGATCGCCATCGATCTTGATCGGGCTCTTCGCCCATGGCACGGCTGAGGTGACCTCCACAAGCGGAACCGACACCACTGCCTCCTGAGACTTGATGGCGATTGCGCCGTCAATGCAGTCCGACATTCCGTCGGCCAGAGCCAACCCTGAAGCTATCATACTTGCACATGCCACAACACAGGCATTCAAAAAACTGAATAATCGTTTTTTCTTCGTCATTGTATCTCCTATAGGTCTGGATGCCGCAACCGACGATGATCGTTCCGGGTGGGGCACAAGTGCCTCTAAACGCCTTTCGCTGATTATCCACGCATATTCAAAATCAGTCGGGAACATTGATCTGATCGAAACAGCCCACTCTTCTGCCCGGCATTCCATTCACAGGAACCGGTTTCACAGTGCAGATGATAGGCGTATCCATTGTGTTCAAAAAGGAGTGTACCACGACCTACGGCCTGAGCCGAAGGCCCCTTTCCATCCCCATTCCACGTCAACTCCATACCCCATTTCCAAGAAGCTGAAACGCCTTTCACTTCCACATGCAACATATCTTCCCGGCAGATGATATCCAGGCTGCCTTCCGGCGAGACTGGACAGGTGATCGATAATTCCGAATCGTTGAATTCCCGAACCTCCGGAGCACCTACCGGACACAAGACCCGTTTCCCGTCCGGCTTGATTTCCACCAGACGGATACCCGCCTTCTCAGTCCCCGTGCTCCACAGGAAGCCGTCCATCACCGGCAACGTGTCATAGGTACAAGACGAAGAAGTCAACGGCTTGTCCTGGTACGGTGACGCATATTGTTCCTGAAATAAATGGATATCTCGGATGCGGAACCCTTCCGGTTCCCACAAAAGATTGATGCGGTAAAAGCGGCTGTTGTACCAGACGGTTTTTCGTCCTTCGTTCCGCCAATCCTGCATGGCAACGACAGCGGTTGCCGGTGTTACCGGGAAGCGGGATCGGAACCATTTTCCAGTTTGCTCCAGGGTCTCAACGCGGACTTTGCCGGCCCGTGCCAACTCGGCAATTAGCGGAACCTGGATTTCCAGGCCGCGAACCATTTTCTCCCAGGTAAAGGAATTTTCCTGGCCTGCCTGCGTATAGCCAAAAGCAAGGGAGGGTTCCGTCACCAGTTCATCGAGAAACCATTTCACCCAGCCGGCATCTCCCCCGCCCCCACTGGATCCGGCGTAGACAGGTTCCAAGGAAATCACGCCCTGCCGGTCCTTGCCCAATCCTTCGTCGTACTGGTAGATCGGATCACTGCCGAGCATCCTGAAAACAGGAATGGGGATCTGATTCTTTTCGTTCTGCGCCGGCATGTAGGAATTCACACGGCTGGGATAATAGGCCTGATTCCAGTATCCACCCCATAAGGTATACCCGTCGGTACCAACCTGATCCTTGCAGTTGCAGGAAGCAATCACGCCATACCGGCCCGCCAGGTACGCCAGCGTGTGTTCGTCAATGAACCAGGAACCGACCGTCCGAGGATATTGCCCGAAGATCTTCTTGAATTCCGCCATGTAGACATCCACCAGTTTTTCCCGTTCCGCAGGCGTATACCCGGTGGAAAAACCAACATCCGCATGCCAATCCCATGGATAGCGACCCCGCCATCGCAAGTCGGCCTTCTCGACCTGCGGCTGGACGATTTCCCACCAGGCGGCAATCTCGTCTCGTTCATCCAGTTGTTCTTTCAAGAGTTTCTGGTAACACGGTTCGATCAGGGCGTCATACTGCAATGCGAAGGTGGCAGGCAATTGGTATTGCTTTAATTGTGCAATCTGATTTGCCGTCGTCTGCCAAAGCACGTCATGGGTAACCTTTTCATCCCGCGGTTCCACGGCGCGGATAAAATTGTAAATATTGATGATCCTAGGTTGTTCTTTCGACGATTTCATAGAAACGAGCCTCTCTGCGTCTAGTCTTTTTCGACCATTCTTTCCCTGCGATATTTGCGAGTCCTCATAGCGTCGATATCGTTTATCTGCTACTTGGCCTTGGCCTGATCGCACTGCAACCGCAAAACACTGGTCATGCGGCCTGATCCGCCCAGCCACAAACCTCCATCTGCGGCAGGCAGGACAACATCAAAATGATCGTTGAAAAACTCATATCCCCATCTTGGGCCGAAGGGAATATGAAGCAACTGGAAGCCATCGCTCGCGTGATAGCTGAAGATCTGGCTCCTACCATAGGTCTCCCCGCAAATGCCGTACACTCGATCCTGACTCCAGCATAGGCTCCGGACCCGCGATTGCCGCGTAGGTTTGCCAAGGTTGACGACTTTCCCGCTTTCCGGGTCAAAGGTGAACAGGTACCCCCGGTCCGTGCCGCCATAGAGCTTGCCGTCGCCGCCGAGAATCAACGCATCAATTTGTCCTTCCCCAAGGATGACCAAACTGAGAGTGTCCTGCTTGCCATCCGGCTCCTGTCTGCGCAGCTTCGTCCCATCCGCGCCGACATACGCGTGCCCTTGCCGGTCAAACGCAATCTGGCGGCCCAATGGAATCTGCATCCAGTTGTACTTGTTCGAATTCTTGTTCTGCGGTCTGGCATCCGCGACCAATGCTCCGTAGTCAGTCACCTTGCCGTCCGCCAGCAACATGGAAAACAAATGCCCGCCCGGGAAGGTCACGCCGTATATGACCGCGCCTGCGGGATTGATAGTCATGGTGTAAATACCGTCGTCGCAAAATGTGGCCACGCTTTTCAGATCCATCTTCTCCTTTTTCGCATCGATAACAACCCGGTAGATTCTGCCAGCTGGTGTCTTCTCCATGCGGTAAATCGTTTCCAGATCGCCAATTGTGCCTAGGTAGATACTTCCGTCCTTGTCCAAAACCAACCCGCCATAGGCGGGAAACTCCCCTTCCGGCAGCACTCCCAGATCACGCGCGACTTGTTGATCTTTTTCTATCAGCAGCAGGTGGTTTTTTTTGCCGGCAGTGGCGGCGAGGGCTGATCCGTCCTGGAGGCAGATCATCGTCCGAATCGCGCTCTCGCCGTATGGAATAGTCTTGTTCAATTCGACAGAAAGCAGTCCCTTCACGTTCCGGTCAGGCATCTTCAGTCCGCGCTTTGGCGGAGTATCCTTACCCCAGACCTCTTTTTCAATTCCCGGCTCCACGGCCGGCTCGAATTCCCAGAAACCGCAGTATCCCCACGAAGCAAGCGGTGCAGGTTTTCCGTCCGGCTGCAAGGCGTTGCCGGAAAAAATGATTTTCCCATCTGGCGTCGAGCACGCCCCGTACAATCCGCCGATGCGCGTTTCACCGTCCTGGAGGAAGCCCAGATTGTAGAACTTTCCGGTCAGCATATCGTACTTGTGCAGGTTGCCGTTCCAGCCGGGCAAATACAATGTCTTTTCATCACTGCTGAAAACCATGCTGTGAACGTTGATCTCTCCGCCAAGATAGGTCATCTTCCCGGGTGGCCGCGAAAGATCCCATTCCACCAGTTGCTTCCCTGGACTCACGTACCCATAGAGACGCTTGCCGTCCTTGCTCATCACGAGGAACGAACGGAATGTCAGCTCCTGCGGTTCGCCGTCGATATCCGGCAAGCGGACCGGCAGCACCCGGATCTCGCCGCTGTCCGGATCGAAACAGCTGAACTCGTCCAACTTGCTGCTGAAATAAACTTTGCCATCCCACATGATCCACGGATTGCTGTACTGGCTGATGCTGACCTTGCCAAGATCGGAGAAGCTCCTGCTCTTCATGTCACACACGATCATGTGCCCCCACGGATAGGTTATGCCGTACATTTTCCCGCGTTTCTCGTCCAGGCTGACGCGCAGCAGAGCATCGCGTGGCCGACCAATGCCGTAGTCTGTGGTCACTCCAGTCTTTCGGTCATACGCCATGAAATGGCCCCCAAAATACATGCGAGGCCGTTCGAGGGTCGCGTCCGGTTCTCCGGTGTGCGTACCGAAATAGATGACATCGTTATTGGCGGAAAGGTTGAGAAAGGTATGGATCTTGGACTGGGTTAAGAAGGAAAGATCGTCCTGCGGCGCAACCTGTCCAACATCGGAAACCACCCGAATCTTCCCAGTCTTGCGGTCCAATTCGATGAGGGTTGCTGGATGCGTGTAGGTGGATGTGCCGATATACGCCTTGCCGTCATCTGTCGCCAGAAGGGCATCGTAGCTCGAGACCACTCCGTACTCGGCCGGTATCCGGTAATATTTGCACGGAGCCACCCGTGTTTCAGGTTTCGCTTCCTCGCCTGCGGACTTCAGAGGTTCCGCAGCTCCCGCCATGGGCGCGTTCAACATTGCACCCACTGCAAAAACAGCACCTATCAGTATTTTATAGTTTTTACTGAAAGTCATGAATGACATAATTGCACCCTTTATTGATATTTGTTCTTGACATGTGTCACTTTCAAAATCTTTTGTTTCCATTTCCATCAGGCAATCTCTTCCATGCTCAATTGCCAGCAGGAGTCCATTTAATCATGCGTGCTCCGAATGGAGGCATTACGATCTTCGCAGGATCGATCTTTTCACCGGTGATCAGGTCTACGCCTTGAGACACCTTGACATTGTAATGGGGTTCCAACGTACGTACCGTATCCCATTCGCTGAAAATATATGTCAGCAGGCATTCCTGTCCGGAAGAGTCCTTCCAGCATATAGTACGGTGCTCTATAGGGTTCTCCATGCCGTCCATGGTTATCGGGAGAGGCGGCAATTCCTGTCTCGCGATCTCCGCAAGTGCCGGAAAAAGACTCTTCTCCTCAACTTTTTCCTTGGCAGCAGGAACTATCCAGACTTTTCCTTTACCGTATGGGAAAAATACAACGTTGGTGGCTTTACCACCCGCCGCTTTGGCATCAGCAGGAGCCTTAAGCCAGCCCATGTCCCGGCTCCGCCCCATTTCATCGTGTTCGGGGAGAGATCCTATTGCAACCACAATGCCTCCAGCTTGGACAAAAGTCTCGACATGCTTCAATGTCTCATCCTTTATATAGTCGGCTGCCGGAAGGAGAAGAATGCGATAAGGATATTTGTCCATGCGCCCTTCGGCGAGGCGCTTCTCGGTGA
>CAZDNQ010000337.1:0-5530 GCA_964506605.1 uncultured Victivallis sp.
GGGACCACGTCAGGACTTATATAGATGTCGCAGTCCTCGCCGGGCACCTCCACGCCTGTCGTCGTGACAATCAGCTTTGTCGTCCCGGCGGGAATGTGTACCTTATAAACCTTGCTCTCATTGGCACCGCCGTTTATCCCGGTGAAAGTGTCTGTATCTCCTATGCTCGGATCCGGCGTCACAATGTTCGAATCATCCAGGAAGTTCCCCGTAATTTTCGCGGAGCAGCCATCCAGGCCATTAAGCCTGAAAGTTGCGTTTAAAGGATCTTTTGGAAATGCAATTGTCGCATCGCCATAGACAGAGAAGTTTACAAAAGTAAAACCTGGATCTGCAGTCGCAGTAATCCCATAATCCTGATTTGTGTTGTATGGGCCGGCATCGGGTGTGATTGTGCCGCTCCCGACCGCCTCGGTATCTACCGTTCCCTGGTCATGTGCGAAATTCGCAGTTATTGTCATTGCTTCGGTGACATTGGTGACTGTCAGCGGATTTGCGGTGGTTGTGGAGAATCCTCCTGTTCCTGTCCAATTTACGAAATGGTAGTCCGGATCATGGGCTGCGGTCACAGGTGTACAGTCTCCGCCCACAATCACCGACTGCGAGGCAGATCCTTCCAGCGAGCCATTTGGACCTGCCACAAAATCGATCTGCTTGTTGCTGGTGGCGGTATAGACAAAGTCCGGGTCATGGGCGCAGGCGTCTACACTCCTGCCGTCCGCGCTCATTGCAATCGAATACCAGTCCTTGTTCTGTCCAACGCCAGCCGGGCTGCTCTCTAGCCAGTTGGCTCCGCCGTCTGACGAATTATAGATAAGGTCGGAATCAAGCGGACATGCAACCATCTTCGCGCCGGTGGAATCCATCGCCACCGCACTGCCGAAGAAATAGACGCCCGAGGAAGGATCACGCTGTGTCCATGTGCCTTCGCTGTCGGTAGAAATATAGACCAGGAAGCTTCCTTCTGTACAGACGGCGATTCCGGCACCTTCGGCTGTCATTGCCACAGAACCCCATTGTTCTGTCACGCCCGCACCAAGGGGTTCGCGCTTTGTCCAAGTGGCTCCGCCATCCTGTGAAGTATAGACATAATCATCGTATGCGACGGCGGTTATCTTCACGCCGTCTGAGCTCATCGCCACTGAATACCACTTCCTTGCCGCAGCACTTCCGGCGGGTTCACGCTTGGTCCAGGAGGTACCGGAATTGTCGGATGTATATACGTAATCGTTGTAGGCGCATGCGGTGAGTCTTGTGCCATCGGAGCTCATGGCAATTGAATACCAGTTGTTATATGACCCACGCTTGGTCCAGGTGGAGCCGCCGTTGGCTGAAGTATAGACATAGTCCGCACAGACAGCGATTTTCGCGCCGTCGGAACTCATTGCAGCTGCGAACCAGTATTTCGGCACATTGGTTCCCGCTGGAGAGCGCTTAATCCATGTGGCTCCGCCGTCGGCCGATGTATAAACATAGTCACCACCTGTGCCGGAGGCTGGTTTCTGGGCGCACGCGACAATTTTCGAGCCGTCGGAGCTCATGGCGACCGCCGACCAAAACTTTGCCTCGCCGGCACCGGCGGGTTCTCGCTTGGTCCAGACAAATGTGTCCACTGGGCCAACAGCGTAAGAATGCAATCCGGCAAAAAAAGCAATACCGGCGATGATCGCTAGAAGCGTTTTGTTCATGTGGATGTTCGACAGCAAAAAAACCTCTAAGTTCCCTTAACTTCTTGTTTTCCAACAAGATATTATACAAAACATCGCACCGAAAGTCAACAGGTGCAACACTCTGCGGCAAAAGATTCCTTTAAGCAGTTTCCAGGCCAGATATCACTCAGCACAAACTTCGCGCATTTCCGGTATCGAATCCGCTGCCCCTCTGCGGGTTACGCATATTGCGGCGGCACGGCAGGCCAGCCGTATGGCGTCGGACACTCCGTCTCCCCTGGCTATCCCAGCCAGGAAATATCCGATGAAAGTGTCTCCGGCGGCGGTTGTGTCGACCGGCTTCACCTTGACGGCAGGGACAAATTGAATCCTTTCCCCTTCAAGATAAGCCGCACCTTTCGAACCAAGCGTCATGATCGTGAGCGCCTTGGGATATTTCCTCTTCATCTCGGAAATCACCGCCTCGAAACCTTTCTTTCCGGTAAGATCCGCACCTTCAATATCGTTCAGGATGAATATATCAACCAGCTTTAGCGGATACGACAATACGGGCTTGTTCATCGGCGCAGGATTCAAGACTATCTTCATACCTTTCCCATGCGCAGTTTTCATTATCTGAGGAATCGAGCTGATTTCATTCTGGAGAAGAAGGATATCGTCCTTCTTGAACTTGGAAATGGTGGACTTTGCGAACTTCGCATCAATGTCCTGGTTCGCGCCGCCATAGAGCACGATGGAATTCTCACCGCTTTTGCTGACCTGGATCACCGCATGGCCGGTCGGAACTTCTCCCTCCTTCAGGAATTCCGTGCGAACTCCGCACTTCTTTAGATTGTCCTTGAGCCATATTCCATCGGCTCCGATCTTGCCGGCATGGAATACTTCTGCTCCTGCCTTGGCGAGCGCTATCGACTGGTTCGCCCCCTTGCCTCCGGAGAACCTTGCATATGACAGGCTGGACATTGTCTCGCCCGGCCTGACAAAATGGTCCACCGAATATACATGGTCTATGTTCACCGATCCGAAATTGAGTATTTTCATCATGTTCCCCTTCCTCATCTTTTGCGGATAAGATACCATTCCCTGAGGCTTTGTCCAAAACAGTAAATTTCAAAAAGCTCTTTATCGGACAATACAAACCAGGCAGGTGAAGATGTGATGACAATTCAGCCTGCGAAGACATCCTTGAAAATATCCACGTAATTCCTGAACTGGTCAAGCGGGCAGTCCGGAGGTATGCGGTGGTCGGGCATCGGGATGAAACCGCCTTCGGCGACAATCTCCTTCAAAGGTTCAATCTCGGCGCGGATCGCCTTTTCGCCACGGGGGATGACGTGCTTGTCCACTCCGCCCATCATGCGCATCCACTTCCCATACTTCTTCCTGAACGCTACCGGGCTCGCCTTCCATGTTCCTACTTCGATCGGGAAGATGATATCAAATCCGCTTTCAAGCCAGAGCGGGAGCAGATCATCGATCTTGCCGTCTGAATCTATCAGCACGTACTTCACACCCATCTTGTGGTAGAAGTCGATCATCCTGCGGTACCGCCTGTCGAAATATGTCCTGTAGAGATCCGGAGAAAGCAGAGGACCGGTGTTGAAACAGCAGTCTTCGAAGATATATGCAAAATCAAATGACGCCTTTTCGAGAAGCGGCTTGTTCAGAGCCATGTAATATTCCGTCTGAAACTCGATCATCTCCTCGTACAGAGCCGCATCGTCGAACGGCAGATATGATATCGCCTCGACACCCAGCGCGTCGCGGAGACGCCCGAACAGGCTGCCGCCAAAGAAGCAGGTCATGTGCTCACGTGCATTTATCTGCTTTACACGTTCCTCCCAGCCCGGACGCCAGCGGGTCTTGTCAGAAGGGTCAAGGGCCTTCTTGTAGATTTCCCAGGACTCGCGCGTCGGATCAAGATCATGCTTCAGCGTGTGCGAGATCGAACTGCCGGTCTTGCTTACCTGGACAAGTCCGCCGAACGGAGTACGCAACGTCTTTGTCGTCGCATCCTCCTCGACGGTCTCCCATTTCCCTTCGGGACGCGGCCATGGCTCCAGAAGCCCCTGGTTGTTCCATATGTTGCCCTTGCCGTCGGGCGACATCTCCCAGTCAGTGTCCATCTCAGGGATCTGCGGTCCGGCAGAATCCCCCATCATCATCACGGCGTCCAGCCCCTCTTCCTTCCAGCGGACTTTCGTCTCCGGCCATGTACCGAAATAAAGTACTGGACTGCGATCCGGCTTCCCATATCCCATGACCTCGGCGAAGCGCTGGCGGCCGTTCATATGAGCCTCGTCACAAGGAACTGCCTGAACTTCTCAAGGTCCTTCCATTCGAGCGCCCAGCGGATCTTTTTGGCATTGTCAGCAGTTCTTGTGAATCCGTCATGTGTAATGTATACCGGCAGTTCCTTGATCTTAAGAAGTTCCTCTGAGAATGCAAGATAGACCGCGACCGTGTCAAAGAGGATCGAGCTCTTCCCTTCGTCATCCTTGCCCCTGAGCCACACCTGGTATGAATCGACAAGTGCTTTGGTAAGCGGATTTTTGCATTCCTTGACGCGCCTGTAAAGTTCTCCGTCGAGTCTTATGACCCCGCAGGTGTCGACAGGTGTAATTGTCATACTCGCCCAGGGCGCTGTAAATACCGCCATTGCTGAAATCACGTCGACAATCACATTGTATTCCGCAGACTGCCCCTGGGTTCCGTCATACTTCTTCTCGATTGAGCCGTGCATTCCGATGAACTTGCATTTCCTGGCGATCCTGGGTTCGCGCCTCAGCGCTTCGGCGATATTCGTCACAGGTCCGATGGAGATGAGAGTGATCTTCTCCTTTGACTTCATGATCATCTTTATCATCGCATCAACGCCGTCGGCATAGACCTTGCCCTTGTATTTCTTCATGTTGAATCCCTTTATCCAGGGGCTGACCTGTATCGGCTGATCGAGCGTCTTTATGCCTGTACCGATCGGGATGTCGGTGCGTCCCGCCGCCTGGAGCAGCTTCGCGGTTATCGCTGTGCGGTGCTCGGTGTTGAACGTCGCGGTCGTAATCAGCTTAAGATCGAGCTCCGGCGAGTTGAGCAGCATCACCAGCGCCCATGAATCGTCTATGTCACTTCCGATGTCGGTGTCAAGGATCACTGGAACAGCTTTTTTCATATGGAAAATCTCCTTTTTGTTTGCGCTTAAAATATCTTGGGAGGAGAAATCCTCAATGGACTAAACAGGCGGAGTTTTTGCACTTTTCGGTTTTAGGGAGAGTCTTACCACAAAGGCACAGAGACACAAAGAAGGATATCAAATACGTATTAAAAAATAAAACACAAGCCTTGCGGCATTAACTACCAACGAATTCATTTGCAGCCTGTCCTCCGTAGCTGTCCTGGCGGAGGAGGATCAAGCCCGCAAGGGCTGTTCCTTATCTACAGTTCTCCGATACATCCTGCCAATCCTGTTATCCTGTCAAGACTTAATCTTCTTCCTGTACGCCGCAGGCGGGACTTTCGCGTTGCGCTTGAAGAAGCGGGAGAAGTAGTAGATGTCGTTGAAGCCGCACTCGGTGGCGATCTCGCCGATCGGCTTGTCGGTAGTCTCAAGCAGGCGTTTCGCCTTCTCCATGCGCGAGCTGATGATGTGTCGCAGCGGGGACTGTCCGGTGGACTTCCTGACCAGATGCCGCAAATAGTCCTTGCTTATGTAGAGAGTGTCGGAAATATTGTCCAGGGAGACCCTGCCCTCGTTCTCGCGGATGATGTGCAGGGCCTTGTCGATCTTTTCGTTCTTCGGGGCTTCGGCGCCCTTCGACTGAGAGGCGATGATGCGCCGGGTGAGTCCGACGATCTGCTCAAGG
>CAZDNQ010000338.1:0-5516 GCA_964506605.1 uncultured Victivallis sp.
CAAGGATCCGAAGGCGCAACTCAAGGTTCCGCCGCGCTTCGACCCCTCCAAGCTGACGATGAAGGACGGTTACTACTGGGCCGACGGCAAGCCCGTCTTCCTCTGGGGCCCCTGCGTGTTCTGGTACCTTAAGGATGAACAGCCCCTGGTCGGTGCGCTGGGCTTCAATTCCATCTGTCCCGAAGTCCCGAGGAACGCGAAAAACAAGGAAATCGAGGAGCACATGGGGAACTGGTACAAAATGGGCATGTCGATCAACGCTTCGATGGAAGTGCCAGATCTTCAGCTTACCGGCACGGACGCCAAGAAGTCGAAAATCCTGCAGGAACATCCGGAGCTTAAGAATCTCGATGCGAATAACTTCCTGCCCTTCCTGGTGCAACATCCTATTGCACGCGAGAAAATAGCGGAAGGATTCCGCGACAGCATCGCCTTCTGGCGCAAGTTCCCCGGGGTCCGCTCCTACTGGCTCTGGAACGAACCGTGGTACCTGAACTACTCTGAGACGACCCGCAAGGACTTCATCGAGCAGTACCTGAAGCCACGCTACAAGACGGTGGATGTCCTCAACAAGCGCTGGAAGAGCGACTACAAGAGCTTCGACGAGATCAAGTTGATCACGTGGCCGGATCCCAAGAACACCGCGCCTTGGTACGATTTCCAGCAGTTCCGTGACATTCAGCTGGCCGACTTCTGGTCCTTCCTCAATACGACGTCGAAGGGGATCGACCCCAGCAAGCCGACGCACGTCAAGTTCATGGCGGCCTCGCTGCATGCCTTCAACATAGAGAAGTTCCAGTCGTTCTACGATATCGCAGGGCATGACGGCAATGCCGGCGACGTGGATATACCATACCTCGACCTCTGCAGCTCAGTCTATCCGGATCATCCGCTGGTAAACACGGAGATCCATATCTGGTACCGAGATAGAATTATGGTTGAAAGGGGGACGTGGCGCCTGGCGTTGCACGGGCTGGCCGACGGCAACTGGTGGTGCTGGCACTCCAATCCGAAATTTTCCGACTCGCGTGACAACGTTGAGTCCATGGTAGCACTGTCAATCTCCGGCCTGGATGTGCAGCGCCTCTTTTATCCGCACATCTACGCGCTGAACAAGAAGGTCCGTCCGGTAGCCACACTCTTCCCGGATGTCGTGGAACGACGCAGCGACCTGAGCATGGTGCGCCGACGTTTCGAGATGGCGACGGCGCAGTACTATATGGGCCTGCACCCCTTCTATGCCACCGAAACGACCATTGCGAAGGGCGAACTGGCCAAGCACAAGCTCCTGCTGGCGGGCGAGTCCGACTATGTGAAGGACAGCACCTATCAGGGCGTCCTGGACTACGTGAAGAACGGCGGGAAAGCCATCGTGGTGAAGGGTGGTTTTGCCCATAACGAGTATGGCGATGTCCGCGACGCGAGCGAATTGGTCAAGGCCACCGGTGGTGAAGCCTACGGCGAGGACGCGCGGATCTATCCGCTGGGCAAGGGGCAGGTCATTTGCCTGGACACGGTCACGAACAAGATTGACATCGTGGAGAATGGTGGACAATGCCTGGGAAGCGGTGCGGCTGATCCCGCGCGGCGCAAGGCGTACCAGCGGGTTCTGGCCAAGGCGATAGTCGACAGTGGGCTTGAGGACGCAGTCCGCCTGGCGCCCGCCGATGCCGCCGGAAACGACCTGGAGGCGCTGGAGGGTTTTGAATGGCGTGTCGCCGAGGTCGAGGGTGGCTACACGATGGCCGTTATCACTCCCGACGCACCCTTCATCAGCGTCAAACTGGTCACGGCGAGGCCCGTCAAACGCATCGTCAACCTGATTACCGGCAAGGAACTCTCTCCTGCGGCCTTCAAGCTAGAAGATGGTCCGAACCTGTTCCGTATAGAGCTGGCTCCGGATACAAAGAAGAATTAACAGGAGTTGCAGAGGGTATAATATGAAAGAAGAACACGGAATTCCTTTTAAGTTTGCCGGCAGGATGGCGGTTGTTTCCCTTGCAGTCGTCATCCTGCTCTCCTTCATGCCGTTATGTTCAGCCGGAGACAATGGCGGTGGCAAATCAGGTGGAAGCGGGAAGAAATCCAAGGAGGGAGACAAGCTCGAGGCGGAAGGTTCGATATTTTTCCCGACATATATCGCCGAGGGTACGGTATACACGCGTGGTGTCGCCGACATGCCTCTCGCCAAGAATTCCGCTGAAATTGCGAAAAGTATGGCGGCCATGCCGGCAAAGTTCAACGATAAGGGCGTGACGTCGTCCCTCAACGCCGTGTTCTTCAACCTACCCATATATGTGGTTGATTCGAGGGATCCGAAGACGCCCAAGGTAAAAGTGGTCCACCCCGCAGGCGACTACAGGATTCCAAATGAGGGGATGAACAAGATACTGTTTGCCGACAACATCCCGATACCGGAATATGCCAAATCGGCGAATCCGGTGGATGGAGGTGACCATTCCATGGCGATATATGACATCGGTACCGGTATTATCCGTGAATACTTTTACATGATGAAACAGGAGGATGGTTCATGGATGGCGAGCTGGGGCGGTTATTATGAGGGGATGTTCGACTTGGCAAAAAACAACTACGCCTGCCAGCACACTGCGGGTTCAGACTTTGTCGTGGGAATGATAGGCGGACCTTGCCAGATTGGGGTCGAAGAAGCCAGGCGCGGGGAGATCAGGCACGCGGTCGGTCTCATGATACCGAGTGCACTGGCGGGGGTTGCCAGCTGGCCTGCCAAGGGGAGCGATGGCAAGAATGAGTTTAAGGATCCGAACGTGCCCGCCTTGGGACAATGGTTCCGTCTCCCTCCGGATTTGAAAATAAAAAGGCTCCATTTGAAGCCGATGACTGAATTGATTGCCCTCGCTGTCCAGAAATATGGAGGTATGCCTACGGACACGAATGGATTTTGCCATGCCTTCCAAGCTGAACCAGGTTTTGTGGAAAAGTACAAGAAAGGAAAAGATCCGTGGGAGAAAGGCGGAGACCTCTACAGGAAATATGACCTTGGCAAAGGAGGAAACATACTCAACGACTTCCCTTGGCATTTGACAGAATGGGCCCCTGTAGACTGGGGCAAGCCCCAGTAACAAAATATAAAAGAGAATTATACTTCCAATGAAAAAATCTTTATATCATGAAATTTACAGATGGGACAAGTTTGTTGCTGTCCTTGTGTTTCATTTGGCCATAGTATCGCAGTTTATGTGGCCTTCAGATGCCATGGGTGCCGAGAAGATCAAGCTCGAGGCGGAAGGTTCGATATTCTTCCCGACATATATCGCCGAGGGTACGGTATACACGCGCGGCGTCGCCAACATGCCTCTTGCCAGGAATTCCGCTGAAATTGCGAAATGTATGGCGGCAATGCCGGCAAAGTTCAACGATAAGGGCGTGACGTCGTCCCTCAACGCCGTGTTCTTCAACCTACCCATATATGTGGTTGATTCGAGGGATCCGAAGACGCCCAAGGTAAAAGTGGTCCACCCCGCAGGCGACTACAGGATTCCAAATGAGGGGATGAACAAGATACTGTTTGCCGACAACATCCCGATACCGGAATATGCCAAATCGGCGAATCCGGTGGATGGAGGTGACCATTCCATGGCGATATATGACATCGGTACCGGTATTATCCGTGAATACTTTTACATGATGAAACAGGAGGATGGTTCATGGATGGCGAGCTGGGGCGGTTATTATGAGGGGATGTTCGACTTGGCAAAAAACAACTACGCCTGCCAGCACACTGCGGGTTCAGACTTTGTCGTGGGAATGATAGGCGGACCTTGCCAGATTGGGGTCGAAGAAGCCAGGCGCGGGGAGATCAGGCACGCGGTCGGTCTCATGATACCGAGTGCACTGGCGGGGGTTGCCAGCTGGCCTGCCAAGGGGAGCGATGGCAAGAATGAGTTTAAGGATCCGAACGTGCCCGCCTTGGGACAATGGTTCCGTCTCAATCCCAAACTCGATATTGACAGCATGAACTTGAAGCCTATGACCAAGCTGATTGCCATCGCTGTCCAGAAATATGGAGGTATTCCTACGGACACGAATGGATTTTGCCATGCCTTCCAAGCTGAACCGGGTTTTGTGGAAATGCATAAGACCGGCATCGATCCGTGGACTGAAGGAGGCGACCTTTACAGCAAATATGAGCTTGGCAGGGGAGGAAACATACTCAACGACTTTCCTTGGCAATTAACAGAATGGGCGCCTGTGGACTGGGGAAAAAGGAAATAGGACAGGCTTCGGTCATGTCATGAAATAAAAGGAGAACTACTGTGAAATCGTCTTTTCTGATTTTAAAATCGGCCATTGGATTGCACCAGAAGATGCTGGTTGCTGTTTCAACAGGCCTTCTGCTCTGCCAGTTCTGTTCAAGCGTGAAAGCTGAGGAGAAGGCGGCTGCTGACAGTAAGTCGGCGACTGGTGTCAATTTAGAAGTAGAGCCGTTGAAGGACAAATACTATGATAAGGCGATTGAGATCCGTTTCCGGTATACGGTGGAGCGCACCCAGCCTAATGGAACCGCAACCGTGACCATGTGCAACCTCGACACTGGAAAGGAAGAATCGAAGACCATGTCGATTTCTCTGACAAACGGAGGGCATGTGGGGCAGGCATCCTGGGGCGGCAGCATGCCTGACGGAGAACTGACCACCGGGACTACAGAGATACAGATTCCAAAGGGCGGGGATGAATCATCAAATGATTTCCAGCTGGAGGAGACCGAGACAGGAGGCAAGAATGGAAAAGCTTTTCCGCAAGTAACAAGGGATGGGCTTACGGACGGATTATATGTTCCAAAGGTGACAATCCGTTCTGCGAAAGGGGAGGTCCTGGCTGAATACTCTTTCACTCCTGATCAGGTGAAGAGAATGATGATAACAGGAGGATTATCCCGCAAGATAAGCAAGGAAACTGTTGAACGTGCGATGGCGGATATTGCCAAGTGGTATGCCGAGATAGACGTACTTGAGCAAAAGGCCCGTGCTGCTGGAGCTGACACTTCTGTCCCTCACCTGATGGCGATTGCCATGCGAGAGACAATCCAGCGTGGTAAGGGATACATTGACGGGCTATGGTATGAGGTAATTCTTGAAAACCGTGCATATCTTGCAGCCAGCCTGCCTGAAACGCGACGTCAGCTTGAAAGGCTCATAGCCGATCCGAAGAGCGGCGTCTCCGCTGACATAATGCCCCGTCCGGAGGGACGCATGAGCATCAAGGATGGTTACTTCTATGCCGGCGATAAACCTGTTTTTATGTCCGGGCTCTGCATGTTCGCTTTGTGGCTGGATCTGCCGCTCATGCGGGAATTTGGCTACAATCTTATCCACATCGGCTGTGCTTCTCCTTCCGTGTTCCCGGATTCCGAGGATATTGCTGGTGAACCTAGAGTTGCCGACGCTAATCCTGACAAAAAATGCAATCTCGTGGAATTCCTTGACGAGTGCAGTCGGCTGGGGATCAAGGTTGATCTTGGCCTGACAACCAATCAC
>CAZDNQ010000339.1:0-5499 GCA_964506605.1 uncultured Victivallis sp.
GCCAAGTTCAAAGGGGATGACATCCTCCTCATGAACGAGCTGGGGACAGGCAGGAGCGCAAAACTCTCCTACTACAGGCCTTTGGGGGGCAGGCAATCGCAGGGGTTTGGCGAAGACGCGAAGAACGAGGGGGTCTTTGAAGGCTGCGACTACAGCGGCAGGAAGGTGCTGAGGGCGGTCAAACATGTTCCTGAATCTCCGTGGTACATCATTGCGCAGATTGATACTGATGAGCTGTATGCACCTCTCAAGGTGAGGGCATGGGCGATGGCGGTGACATGTCTTGCCCTTATTCTCATATGCGGCATAAGGCTCATAATATGGTGGGAGAATGTAAAGAACGAGATGTACCGCCAGATCATCAGGAATATCAGGCAGAGGGAGCATGCCGAAGCCTCGCTGAAGAAGAGCGAGGACAGGATCTCCATGATAAACCATTGCCTGCTGAGCCTCGGCAACGACTATGTCGAAAACGTGAACAGGCTGACAGCCCTCTGCGGCGAACTTACCGGCGCAACATGCGCCCTGTACAACAACATGCAGGATAAAATGCTCTATTCGGTAGGGCAGTGGCAGGCGCCGTCCGACTACAAGTCCAAGGACAAGGCCGAAGGGCATATCTGCTACGACATCATAAGGCGGGGGGCCGAACGCGACATGATGTTCGTCCCGGATCTCGCAATAACTGAATACGCGAGGACTGATCCGAACGTAAAGGCCTACAACCTCCGTTCATACCTCGGACATGTAGTGAAATGCGAGGGGCGTCCTGTCGGCTCCCTCTGTGTTGTATTCCAGGATGAATTTACGCCTTCCGACATGGACTACAAGATCCTCGGCGTGATAGCGACGGCGATTGGGAACGAGGAGAGGAGCCTTATATATGAGAAGGCCCTCACGGCAAGCGTCGAACGCTTCACGCAGATCGCCGACAATGCAGGTGAATGGATATGGGAGGTGGATACGAACGGCATGTTCACATATTCAAACAGGGTTGTCGAGTTGATCTATGGTTATGCTCCGGACGAGCTTGTCGGGAAGAAGCACTATTCCGACTTCTTCGCGCCCGATGACAAATACATGCTCGTAAAGGGTTTCGGGGAGATCCTCAAGGGACGGCGCCCCATCAAGAACCTTGTCAACTACAACGTCCACAGGAATGGCAGGAGGATCATATCCGAATGCACTGCCGTGCCGTACTACAATTCATCGGGAGTGTTCATGGGATACAGGGCTGTGGAATTCGATGTGACCGAGAGGAAGCAGCTCGAAGAGGAGAGGCTCAAGGTGCAGACGCTTAAGACCGTGGAGCTCCTGGCGAAGGGGATAGCCCACGACTTCAACAACCTCCTCGCTTCGATCCTCGGAAACCTGTCGGTGCTGAAGACAAAGATGATAGACAATCAGCAGATACGCAGGATCCTGGAGGATTCCGAGCATGCGTGCATATTGGCAAGGACCCTGACCGGTCGGCTGATGAACTACGGCAAGGACGCAATACCGCTCACCAGGCCCATGAAGCTCGCCCCCTTTCTTGAGGATTCGGTCTCCTTCACGCTGAGAGGCACGAACCTGGCTCCGCGCTTCAGGATCGAGGACAGGGATGTCGTAGTGGAGTTTGATGAATCGCAGCTGAACCAGCTTGTCAGCAATATCGTCATCAATGCAATCCAGGCGATGCCGGGCGGCGGTATCCTCGATGTCTGGCTCTCGGTTGTCACTGTCTCCGACCGCGAGATACCTGGGATTTCAGCAGGCAGATATGCGAGGATGGCCTTCAGGGATTCGGGAGGCGGGATTGCGCCGGATATCCTGGACAGGATATTTGATCCTTATTTCAGCACCAGGACGAAAGGTGTAGGACTTGGGCTGCCTTCAAGCATGTCAATAGCCAGACGGTTCAACGGAACGATCGTGCCCGAATCGGAAATTGGAAAGGGATCGACATTCTTCGTCTACCTGCCAGTGTCAGACCAGCCGGCGGTATTCGAGCTTTCTCCCGAAAAGGAACCTCTGAGCCAGGACAAGTTCAAATCGAAGATACTTGTCATGGATGACGAGCAGCTCCTGAAAGACATGCTGACGAGGATACTCGAATATTTCGGCTGCGAGATAGTCCAGACGTCCCATGGCGCTGAAGCGGTCGAGAGCTACAGGAAGGCGATGGAGCAGGGGAAACCGTTCGACCTGGTAATACTGGACCTTACCATTCCCGGAGGCATGGGGGGGAGGGAGACGCTTGCCGAACTCCTCAAGGTGAACAGTGCCGTCAAGGCGGTTGTCTCAAGCGGCTACAGCACCGACATGAAGGATTACGCAGAGCTGGGATTCAAGGCGAAGATCAACAAGCCATACACTTTGAATGAGCTCGACAAGGTCCTCAGGGAGCTACTCTGAGGGATTGCGATGCCGGGATGTTCCCGCACTCCTGAACTTCCTATAGCGGTCTTCTCCCATGCAGCGCCGCCGCGATCGTCGCGGAGTCGGCATAGGATATGTCGGATCCTGCGGGAAGGCCCTGTGCGAGACGTGTTACGTGGACATCCCTCTTCTTGAGTTCCTCGGCGATGTAGATGGATGTGGCCTGCCCCTCGACATCGTTGCTGAAAGCGAGTATCACTTCCTTGACTTTATCCGCATCAATCCGTCTGATCAGGGAGACGATGTTGAGGTCGCCTATGCCTTTGCCTTCAAGAGGTGACAGCTTGCCGCCGACCACGTGGTAGGTCCCTTTGAAGAGCCCGCTCTGTTCGACGCTGTGGATCTGATAGGCTTCTTCGACGGCGCATATGACGGTTTTGTCTCGGACGGGGCTTGAACATATTCCACAGAGGTTTCCAGAAGATGAGAGGTTGCCGCAGTTCGGGCAGGAAGTCGTCAGTTTGCGAAGTTCGCAGACGGCGGTGCCGAATTCAGCAAGCTTTTCCGGAGCCCATTTCAGCATTGAAAACGCCATTCTCTCCGCAGTCCTCCTGCCAACTCCGGGAAGCGTCTTGAGAAGATCTATAAGATTCTGGAACCCGTCGGGATATTCATTCTTCATTTGCTTTCCTCAGAGAGATAGTCCCGGCAGGTCCATGCCGCCGGTCACTTCCTGCATCTTCTCCTTCGATTTCAGCTTCAACTGGTCCAGTGCGGCATTCACGGCCTGGGTCACATGTTCCTGGATGATCTCCGGATCGGCAGTCTTTGCGCACTCGCTGCTGATGGTTATCCTTTTGATGGAGAAATCTCCGCCGGCTATGGCTTCAACAAGGCCGCCCTGGCTTTTGCCTTTCGCCTCGATCTTCAATATCTCCTCCTGCGCGGCCGCCATCTTCTTCTGCATATCCTGCGCCTTCTGCAGGATATTCGCCATGTCTCCAAGTTTTCCAAACATAAGTGAACCTCTGTTTAATTTCCATCAGCTTCCATAAATACGGAACCTACGAAACAAGCTAATATCCTGTGTCCTTCATCCAGTTTCAAGCACCAGGCTGCAAGCCGCAGATCATCCTCTTACATCCACAATTTCACCATTGAACATATCCATCACGGTCTGGACATATTTGTTGTCCCTGACCTTCGCCCGGACTTCGGCAAGATCCCTCTGGCTGCTCAAGGGAAGATCATGAGGTGAGACAACTCCTGCCCTTCGGTCGATTTTGACAGTTCCATGCCTTCTGCCTACGATCCTGTGGAGGCAGTTCTCGATCGCATGCATGTCCTTGAGAATCGTCTCGACATGCGCATCCTCGAAATCCTGGTCGTACATCACGGTAAGTACGCCGTCCACCCATGTTTCCGGGCTGCCTTCCTGCATATAGGTCTTAAGCATCGGCCGGGATGAATGATCGATCTCGGAAATGATCTTGTGCCAGAGCTCATCCGGCTTGAGGCTTTCAGATGCCGGCTGGAACGTCTTCACCTGTTGCGGTTGTGCAACCGGCACCGGCGCCTGAGCCGCAGGGACGGAAGTGGGCTGGGCTGTAACGACGGAAGCTGGCGGACCGGGTTTCTGTTCTGGTGGAGCTTTCGGGAGGATTATCTCAGGCGCATCATAGGCCGACTGCGGTTCCCTTATGGCTTTATGGACGGCGTCCGGCGGAATAGAAATCTGTGGTGGAGCAGGAGGTGCTTGGACTGCCTGCCTTGGCGGTTCAGGGGGTCTGGCGGCTAAAAGAGTTTTTTTTTCAGCCTGCTGCAATGGGGCCGATGCTGTCTCCGGGATATTCAACGCCCCTCCGGACGAGAGGCTGTTGAGCTTCGAAATCAGTTCGCCTATCTGCACGGCGTGCGAATAACGCATGGCCTTCAGGATTATCGATTCAAGGAACACCTGCTTGTTGAGGGCGTCGTGCAGGATCCTGCCAGCCGGGGAGAGCTGTTCAATAAGTCGCTCTATCCTTCCGAGTTCGACACCGTTTCCGAGTTCCCTGAAGCGGGCAATCTCCTCGTCGCCGGTCTCAAGCACCTGCGCCGGATCCGGAAGTATCTTGCACAGCTCCACCCCTCTCAGGAAGAAAAGCAGATCCTCGAAAAGCTTCTCGAGGTTCTTGCCGCGGCTCGAGAGCGAATGTATGGAATTGACTACCGCAGGCTTGTCGTCGCGGAGGATTGCAGAAACCAGGTTCTCCATCTCGGTCTCTCCGGCAAGGCCGAACACTGACAGGACGTTCTCCTCTGAGATCTCCGAAGAGTCCGATGAGAAGAAGGATACCATCTGGTCCAGCAGCGACTGTGCATCGCGCATGCCGCCGTCCGCCGCCCTGGATATCGCCTCAATTGCGGATCTGGATATTTTGACATTCTCCGTCTGCGCTATCCTGGTCAATGTGTCTGATATGAGTTTCGTTGATATCCTGGAAAGGTCGAACCTCTGGCATCTGGAAACAATTGTCGGAAGCACCTTGTGCGCCTCTGTTGTGGCGAAAAGGAACTTTGCGTGGGCCGGAGGCTCCTCGATTGTCTTGAGAAGCGCGTTCCAGGCGTTAGATGAAAGCATATGGACTTCATCAATTATATATATCTTGTAGCGGCTGTTCGCCGGGGAATACAGGACCTCCTCGCAGAGCTTCCTGGCGTCGTCCACGGAATTATTGCTGGCCGCGTCGATCTCTATCACGTCAAGCGTGCTGCCGTCTGTGATGGAAAGGCATGAGCTGCATCTGCAGCAGGGTTCGCCGGACTGAGGCTCCTTGCAGTTGAGGGCCTTTGCGAATATCCTGGCTATCGTGGTCTTGCCTATTCCGCGCGGGCCGACGAAAAGGTAAGCATGCGCGGTACGGCCCTGGAGAAGTTCGTTGCGGAGAGTCCTTATGGCATGTTCCTGCCCGATGACCTCCGAGAACTTCTGAGGCCGCCATTTCCGGGCTATTACCTGGTATTCAGACATTTGATATTTCCGATTTGCGATTTTTGATTTCCGATTTTGAAATTGAAAATTGGAAATCGGAAGTCGGCGATTGGAAATTGATATTAAGCCGCGGCCTGCCCTGACATGAACACCTGCGGCGCCTG
>CAZDNQ010000340.1:0-2040 GCA_964506605.1 uncultured Victivallis sp.
AGTCATGAGCGACAAAATGATCAGGGGCGATTACGAGGAGCAGACCGGACAGCAGATACTGGACGCCTTCAAAAAGCGCAGCTATAAGGAAGTTGAAATGGTGCTTGTAGCGTGCCATGGTCCGTTCACCTGGGGCGCGACTCCTGAGAAGGCCGTCTACAACAGCGCTGTCTTGGAGGAGCTCGCGAAAATGGCATTCCTGTCCGTGTCGATTAACCCGAAGGTGCCTCAGCTGAAGAAGGCGCTGATTGACAAGCATTACCAGAGGAAGCACGGGAAGAATTCGTATTATGGGCAGAAGTAAGACGAACCGGCGTATCGGAGAACCGGTGAATCGGTGATAGGAAATGATCGCAGACGTTAGAAGATGGAAGGGAAAAAGTTGGAGTACAAGCTTTAGCTTGAGATTTTTAAACTAATAATATAATTTGGAAGGAATATCAAATGAACAATGTGCCGGAAGTGAAACTCGGAATCGTGGCTGTCAGCAGGGACTGTTTCCCGATAGAGCTGTCGAAGAAGCGCAAGGGCGAAGTCCTCAAGGCCTGTGAAGCCAAGGGAATCAAGATCAAGAACATCCCTACGGTGATCGAGAAGGAGACCGACGCGCTCCAGGCATATGAGGAGATCACCAACCTCAAGGTCAATTCGCTCGTCGTCTACCTCGGCAACTTCGGTCCTGAAGGCCCGGCGACTCTTCTCGCGCAGAAGTTCAACGGCCCCGTGATGTTCGTGGCGGCGGCGGAGGAGACCGGCGAGAACCTCATCAACGGTCGCGGCGACGCCTACTGCGGCATGCTCAACGCCTCATACAATCTCGGACTCCGCAAGGTGAAGGCGTACATCCCGGATTATCCGGTCGGAACTCCCGACGAGGTGGCAGACATGATCAAGGGGTTCATCCCTGTGGCGAGGATACTTGTCGCCCTGAAGAAGCTCAAAATATTCGCGTTCGGGCCTCGTCCGCAGGACTTCCTCGCCTGCAACGCCCCGATCAAGCCGCTCTACGACATCGGCGTCGAAGTCATGGAGAACAGCGAGCTCGACCTCTACGACGTGTTCCGTTCCGCCGAAGGCAACCCGAAGATCAAGAAGGTCGCCGCGGAGATGGCGC
Source organism: uncultured Victivallis sp. (assembly GCA_964506605.1). Lineage (GTDB taxonomy): Bacteria > Verrucomicrobiota > Lentisphaeria > Victivallales > GWF2-50-93 > GWF2-50-93. The sequence continues at coordinate 1,115 of CAZDNQ010000340.1, forward strand.
AGGAGCTCGGGAAGGGCAACGCCTATCCGGACCTCCTTGCGAAACTCGCACAGTTCGAAGTAGGGCTCATGAAGTTCATGTCCGACAACCTTGGCGCGTCCCAGTACGGGATATTCGCCGACAAGTGCTGGCCGTCATTCGAGAAATATTTCGGATTCGTCCCGTGCTACGTGAACTCGCGTCTTGCGTCGAAGGGCATTCCGGTGTCGTGCGAAGTCGACATCTACGGTGCGCTCAGCGAATACATCGCGACCTGCGCGACCGAACATCCGGCAACGCTTCTCGACATCAACAACACGGTTCCGCGCGACATGTACGAGAAGGCCGGCAAGAAGGCGGCCGGATACCAGAACACCGACCTCTTCATGGGATTCCACTGCGGCAACACATGCTCCGAGTGCCTTGCCGGATGCAGCCTGAAATACCAGCTCATCATGCACAGGCTGATGGAGCCGGGCAAGGACCCGAACATAACTCGCGGTACACTTGAAGGCAGGATCAGGCCCGGGGACATCACCCTCTTCAGGCTGCAGTCCACGGCCGACGCGAACCTGAAATCATATATCGCCGATGGCGAGGTGCTCGATGTGGATCCGAAGTCGTTCGGTGGAATCGGGATCTTCGCGATCAAGGAGATGGGCAGGTTCTACCGCCATGTGCTCATCGAGCAGAGGTTCCCGCACCACGGAGCGATCGCGTTCAAGCATTCGGCGAAGACGCTGTATGACGCGATGAAGATGCTCGGGCTGTGCAGCTGCAGCATATATTACAATCAGCCGAAGGGCGTCCGCTACTGCGGCGAGAATCCGTTTTAAGGTAACTCGGGCATTCCTGCCCGAGATTCCTGAGGTAGGGGCGGGCTTTAGCCTGTCCCCTTCTTTTTTTTAGATTCCTCTGGAATGATACATGCTCCCTTCGACAGGCTC
>CAZDNQ010000340.1:2050-5491 GCA_964506605.1 uncultured Victivallis sp.
AGGACAGGAAAGCACGTACCTACTTTCAGGAACAGCCATTGCTGGCTTAAAAGTCAAAAAAGGGATTTCGTGACGGAATTATGGGAAAATGTGAAATGATGAGCGCAAATTCGCCTTTTAAAAATATAGCAGGCCATCTCTTTGTCCTTGTACTTTTCCTTGCCGTCTTCGCGTGTTCGCTGGCGGTGAGGACATTCGTCTTCAAGCGCGAGGAGGCGAGGATCGGGAACTGCTACGAGAAATACAAGGAGCAGCTTCCTCAGCCGCAGACAGGCCCTTTCATCCCATTCTTCGTGGAAAGCTCGATCATGTATGCGTATTCCGCGGACGTCGCGTCGGGCAGGGGGATCCCGGAATATGACCGCCTGCTTCCCACCAACAGGGACGTGAAAGTGGTCGAGCAGGATACTGTCGGGCTTGAATATTTCCTGGGTTACGGATACAGGCTGAAGAACAGGATTTTCCCTTCTCCCGAACTGAAGCCGAACGAGCAGATATACGAGGACAACCCGTATTTCACGAACTTCGCACGTTCGCAGATCCGTTTCTGGGCGAGCACGATCTCGGCGCTGATTTTCCTGTTCCTGATCGTGATGAGGTGTCCGTGGCCGCTGGCGGTCGCGGGCGGACTCCTCCATGCCGTCTCCCCTGCCGGGATAGCGAGATATACGGGACAGGACATTGTACGAGGCGAGTTCTGCATGCCGCTTATCATCCTGATGCTTGTCATCGCCTTCTGGTATCTGGGCCGTCCGTCGAAGCTGAAGCTTGTCCTTCTCGGGATTGTGGCGTTCGCCGCGATATCGACCTGGGACATGTGCCAGATATTCTTCGGAGTGTGGGGGATTTCAGAGCTGGTCCGCGTAGCCGTCGGCGGCCGGACGAGTTCGCGCAGGATGAATGTCTGGATTGTGATATACATCGCGGTCCTGGCGGCGTCCGTGCTCATACCATACCACCGTGTGCACAGGCTCTTCTTTTCGCCGCTGGTGCTTGTGATAATACCGACAGTCATAATAGCCTCCATGCAGATGTTCCGCTTCTCGTATGTGAAGAGGGTGCTTGCTCTTGGGCTGGTGCTTGCGGCGGCGATCATCGTCAGCTGGGGAATCGGCAGGATGAGCAATTTTTCCGACAGCTATGGGCATTTCGGAAAACTCCTGGTCGCCAAGCTCCAATACCTTAATGTCAAGCCGAAAGATCCGCTTCTCCTGAACTTCGATGCAAGGATACTGTGGACTCCGGCGATGCACTCGGCGGATGTCAGGATACTCAGGGAATTCTTCCCGTTTGCGATATACGCAGTTCCTCTCCTGCTGGGGCTTGCGCTGATTTCCGCAGGACACCGGAGGCGCCTGTTCAGGACGGCCACGCCCAGGCTGTTCTTCCCGCTGTTCATGACGCTGTTCTATTTCACGGCGTTCATATTCATTGTCAGATACCACTCCTTCGCGATAGTCTTCCTGTGCATCCTCCTGCCGCTGCTGTTCCATGAATGGCTGAGGAAGATACGGTCCCACAAGTTCCAGTTCGTGTTCATCTGGGGCGGACTCGCCGCAATGCTCATACTTGCGATGATCGCACTGCTCCCGAAGCATGGGATGGTAATTTCCAGCAGTCTGTGGGTGATCGGGCTTGTCCTCCTGGCGGTTTTCGCAGGTGGTGGATTCGGGCTCATATTCCTGCTGAAGAAATATCTGCCGCGGAGGCTGGAGATTTCCGAGAAGATTGCCATCTGTGCATTTCTGGGACTCGTGGTGTTCATCGAGTCCGCCCAGACTTTCTGCCTGGTCAGGAACTATGACAACTATTATCTTCCGGAGACTGCGGGCCTGCTGAAATGGATGAGGACGGAAGGAATTGAAAACGAGGTCGTCATGGCTGATTTCGGGCTTTCACCGCTTCTCAAGGCGTACTGTCATTCCGCAGTCATCCTCCAGCCGAAGTTCGAGCTTGGCGAGACCAGGAAGAACGTCGAGTTCTACATCAACGAGATATTCCATGGCACGGAACGGAACTTCAACAGGTTCTGCATCGACAACGGTGCGAGATACTATGTGTTCGACAGGGGGCATGCCGGCGACATGGCTATATATTCTTCAAGATACTGCGCGGCCGCCACAAAAATAAAGCCGGATTCGCCTGTCAACCTGATGAACGTCCCCCAGAACAGGGAGAAGCTGAAATGGTTCTACGAGATCGAGCCGCCGCCCGGGCTGAAATTCGTAAGCAACAAGTTTGTAGTCTTCAAAATCGTGTCCGAGGAGGACCGCAGGAACGCCCAGCTGTGGGTGAAGGATGCGCGCCAGGCGCTTGATACTGGAAACGTCCAGCTTGCGGCCAGGCTCGCCAAGGCTGCGGCATTCGCAGACCCGATCGCCCCAAATGTAAGGCTCCTGTATGCCCATGTCTATGGAAAAGTCCCTGAAGTGAGGCTGAGGGGGTTTTGAAGAGAAGCTGGAAACTTGTAACCGGAAACTTGAAACTCGAAACTTGTAACTGATAACTGGTAACTGGTAACTGGTAACTCGAAACTTGAAACTGGATTCTGGAAAATTAGAAAGTAGAATACAATTCGTGGAGAAATGTTGGAGTCCGCAACTATAAATTCGCTTGTTAAATAAGGATGGTATGACAGATAATATTGAAATTGAAAAGAAGCCGGTTCCACGTCTGGACAGGATGCACAAGGATCAGATCAACGAGTGCCCGATAGGAAGGTACGAAGGGCCGATACGCCTGATCCGTTCAGAAGCCGAACTGCCGGACGCCGTCCGCATCCTGGAAAAGGAAACGCTGCTTGGTTTTGACACTGAAACAAGACCTGCTTTCCGGAAAGGCGAGAGCTATCCGCCTGCGATACTGCAGCTTGCCGGTGCAAACGAAGTATTCATCTTCCAGCTGAAGTTCCTGAGGTTGCCGCGCCTGCTTCTTGCGATCCTTGAGAATCCAAATATCATAAAGTCAGGGGTGTCCATCGCCCATGATCTCAGCGAGCTCAGGAAGATGGCGCCTTTCGAACCTGCGGGATTTATCGACATCGGAAATCTCGCCCGGGAGAAGGGCATCCAGAACCATGGCCTGCGCGGTCTTGCGGCCGTCATGCTCGGGTTCCGCATCACAAAAGGCGCCAAGACGACGAACTGGAACATGGACAACCTGTCGCCCGCCCAGCTGCAGTATGCCGCAACCGACGCCTGGGTCGGCCGGAAACTGTATGGGAAGATAAGGGATTTCTGAGGGTGAAGGGTAACTCGAAACTCGTAACTTGATACTGGAAACTTGAAACCTGAAACTGGTAACCTGAGGGCGATTATCCGTTTATCTTTCCTTATGTCTGTCTCAAATCTGTTCGGCAGCGCCTCATCTATTTAACCCTAATTCCGAAGTTCACGAGTCGCGGCAACTGCAAGGCTTGCTCGCCTTGGAGAGAAACAAGAC
>CAZDNQ010000341.1:0-5487 GCA_964506605.1 uncultured Victivallis sp.
AAGGAATTAAAGATGATTATTCAAAAGAGACATGCTAAGTTAATTATTATTGCTTCCATAATAACTGGAATAATAGTGGGATGCTCTGTTTTATTTGGATGGGTACGTTAACCGTGAACAATATGCTATATTCATGTCGTAAATGCGGATACGTTAGCGAATAACCATTTCCTAATTGCTCCACATAAAGCATCTTCCAATGCCACTTCAGGACTACCTTTCATCTTCAAAAACAAAAGATTGGCATGAGGTGAATAAAGTTTCTTAACCACACTTGTTTTTCCGTATCCATTTACTTGGTCCGGTTTCAATTTTATCATTTTCAACATCCCACCAAGCAAATCCACCATCCAACACATCTCCCTGATTCTTTAAACCCAGCGTATAGGTTCCACCTCCTTTTTGTCTTCGATCTGTGTTTCGGAAGAAAACTGTCAACATGTCATTGTCAAAGTATCCTTCGAACTCAAAAGTCTTATGAGTTTCATTTCCAACACTTTTGTGTTTAATAGTGTAATCTTGCTTGCCTTTGATTTTCCAGCCGTATTGAATGATCTCTATATGATCAGTACATTTATTACTACTCGAATCAGTATATTCCGCCTCCCATATTCCGGATATATCCCTCATGTGTCTATTGGACAACTTCAAGAATAGGTTTTCCAAGTAATAACCCCAGATAATTTTACTAAATGCAATGATTACAAGGACGATAAAACTTGATGCCACTGAAATGCCTATTGATTGAAACAATGTTAATGAAACATTCAGATTTGCAGGCTCATTTTGTAAACTTCTGCGCTCTATATTATTTTGCCCCTGTGTCTCAAGTGTTGTGACTGTTCCCGCAGAACAACACTGACTTATGAAGATTCCGAACAAATAAATGCTGGAAAGCAAAAGTGCAAAAGTGAATATCCTTTTCATTTTATCCCCCATCTGTTATAAAATATTTAACCGACCATCGCTTTAGCATTTTCGTGTAAATTTCAAAATATAATTATCTTAATTCACGCCGCTGGTTGTTGATATAGGAACTTCTGAAATCCAGAGAAAACTTGACCTATCTCCTCTGGCTTGCCAAGCGCTGCAACTGCATCGGCTATGGAATCGTGGTACTTCAGGCGTAGCAGTGGAGCCAGTTTCTCCTGGTCGAGTTCATCCACGCCTACGGTAACATAGTGCGACAACACGAAGTCAAGGAATGCCTTTTGCTTCTCATTGAATCTCGCGTCTATTTCCACCTTTGCCTTTGTAGCGCGATCCTGTCTTGTCACTGGTGGCAGGGCATAAGCAACATGTGCCAGCACGTCGAACAGGTCACTCTTCTCAGCATCTATGATTTTCTGCATGTCCATCAACTGCTCGTGACCGAAACCCTTTTCGGCAAGCCCATCAAGCAACTTCCTGCGGGTGTCAGGTGCGCTCCAGATGGACCGGAGTTCGGCTTCGTTCTTGAAGAAGTCAGGGAGTTTTCCGAACAGCAATTCCATGAACTGCTGGGATGACATCGGCGTGCCGTCGGGATGCCAGTACGAGGTGCTCATCATATGCTGTATGGTACGTTCCTTGCCGTCGGCAAGTTTGACCTTTATTTTTTTCTTTTCCGGATAACCAGCACGAGGCTCCTTAACTTTCTTCTTTTGTTCTTCAACTGTTTTCTCCGATTTTTCCTTGGACTCCGGTTCCAGTGGTTCACCATCCCAATCAGGTTCATTGAAATTGTGGTGTGCTTTCACAAAGTCATGAATGGTAAAATAATACTTGCCATCATATAGGCGGGTGCCTCGTCCTATTATCTGCTTGAACTCTATCATGGAGTTTATGGGCCTCATCAAGACTATATTCCTGATGTTCCGAGCATCTACGCCTGTCGATAACTTCTGGGATGTTGTCAGCACGGTCGGTATGGCCTTCTCATTGTCCTGGAAATCGCGCAAATGTTGGTCACCGAGGTTGCCATCGTCAGCCGTGACCCTGTGGCAGTAGTCGGGATCCCTGCTGGACTTCATCTGATTCACGAGGTCGCGCACCGCGAGGGCATGGTCCTGTGTGGCACAGAACACAATCGTTTTCTCTTTCTGGTCTATCTGCTCCATGAACAACTTCACACGCAGGGCTTCACGCTGCTTTATCTCTATGATTTTGTTGAAGTCCGGTTCCGTATATCGCTTGCCAGCCTCGATTTCACCCTCTATGAGTTTATCGTCGGGAGTATAGACATATTCGTCCAGTGTGGTTGAATACTGTTTGACCTTGAAAGGAGTCAGGTAGCCGTCGTTGATGCCATCCTTGAGAGAGTATATATAGACCGGTTCGCCGAAATATTTGTAGGTGTCGACGTTGTCCCTGCGCTTGGGGGTAGCGGTGAGACCGAGTTGGACTGCTGGTGCGAAGTAATCCATGATGTCACGCCAGTTACTCTCGTCATTGGCTCCTCCGCGGTGGCACTCATCTATCACAATGAAGTCAAAGAAGTCAGGAGGATAGTCTCCAAAATAAGGGCTGGGCTTTCCATCCTTAGGAGGACCGCTCATGAAGGTCTGGAATATCGTGAAGAACAGGCTTCCATTGGTCGGCACCTTACCTTTCTGACGGATTGAATCAGGTTCTATGCGGACCATGGCGTCTTCAGGGAATGCTGAGAATGCGTTGTATGCCTGGTTCGCCAGAATGTTGCGATCCGCAAGGAACAGGATACGCGGTCGGCGTGATGGTTCCCGGCTGAGGTTCCAACGGCTTTGGAACAGTTTCCATGCTACTTGGAATGCAATGAATGTCTTGCCGGTGCCAGTAGCCAGCGTGAGCAGTATGCGCTGCTTTCCTGCAGCCATTGCCTCCATGACCCTGTCAACGGCTATGTCCTGGTAATAGCGGCTTGGATGTGAGCCTCCCTTGTCTTCGAATGCGACTGCTGAGAATCGATCGCGCCAATCGTTCTGTTTGGCAAATGTGAGGTTCCACAGCTCGTCGGGTGAAGGGAATCGGTCTATGTTGCCTTCCTTGCCGGTATCCATGTCGATCCGGTAGATTCCTTTGCCGTTCGTGGAATATGTGAAGCGGATAGCAAGTTTGTTGGCGTAGTTCTTCGCCTGTGCGACACCCTGAGTCAGTTCCTCGTCCCATGCCTTGGCTTCGACGACACCAAGTCTCGTGTTGCGGTACTCAAGGACGTAGTCGGCTTTCAGCGGTTGTCCGCGTCTTCCATGGCTCTCTATGCGTCCAGGGGAAATGACATACTCACGTCGTATACGACTCCCCTCGACGACACCCCATCCTGCCGCTTTGAGTGCGGGATCGATATGTTCTGCCCTGGTTTCGGATTCATTCATTAGGTATTAACCTTCTCCAATTCTACAACTCTATCATATCTATAGCGGTCGATACGCAGGAATGGAACATCCACGGATACGTAAATATAAGACTTTGTGAACCTCTTGGGTAGCTGGCGTAACTTTCCAGCTGGTAGCGAAAAGGCTGTCTTCCAAGGAGAACCTTCTGCGGTTATTATGACATTATTCTTACCGACCTTGAATGAAAGTGCTTTACCGTCAAATGAAATCTCAACCGGTTCAGTATCCTCTACCTCCTTGAGATATTTTTCCAGAGATTTCAATGCCAACTTTATCCATTCCCGCTCCACGGTACAAGGTTTATGTGTATTTATTACTTCCTGTTGCCGCATCAATTCAGCTCGCTTTTTTTCCAAAGAAAGAATGTTCAAATTTTTTCGTCCTTCCAGCACCCATTCAACATTGCGCAATGGAGTGAAGGTCCTGTTATCAGAATACTTATCAAGATTATACACAATCCATGCTGCACATAGTTCCCGGGACTCAATTAATCGGGGCATTTCAAATATCACCTCAGCTCCACTTCTGCGGGAAGTTAATACTCCTGTAAACAGAACCACTTCTGTAAACCTCAAGTTCAAGACCCAGTTGGCACACAACTTGATGTTCCCGAAGTCATAACCGAGCCCAGGTCTGGCGTCAGATATGACTTTGTCATCCGGCTGGAAGCCAAGATCCCTTAGCGCATCCCATGTATCCATTTTTATCGCTTCATTCATGGCTTATCCTTATAGTCCTCCTGTGAATGCCTGGTTCAGCATGGACTTCTTCAGTTCCTCCAATGCTGTGAGTTTCTGCTGGTAGATGGTTTCGAGGTGTCGGGTATCGGCAGTAAGGGCATCGAGATTTGCGGCGATTCCTTTCTGTTCCTTCAGGGATGGGAAAGAGAGAGTAATGTTCCGTAAATCCCGAATATTGATCTGCATCAATGCTGCCCCGTAAGTTTTCTCGCGGATTTGCTTTTGAACCGAACATGAATTGATTAGGTAAAAACCAAACTCAGGCGTGAGCAATGAACGGTCAAAACGAATGGGGACAATTCCTCTGGTGACATTTGCACCGACCAGTTCAGGAGAAGCAATCGAGACAACTCCGGTGCTACCTCGAACACAAAGCAAAAGTTCCCCTCCGTGCAGAGTAGTCCTCTTGTAGCCTCCAGCCAGTTTAGGATCGATTCGTTTCAATCCAGTTAGGCGAATAACCTTCGTTGTCAAATCGGTAGGACGGACAACGGGCATACCATCGAGGTATTCTTCTCCTGGCTGAACGATACCGTATGAAAGTGAACAATTTGCATCGGCTACTTCTTCAAGGTTCTTCTCCACCCATCCCTCACCCCTCTTGGAGAATACCGTCTGCAGTTGGCTCTCGAAGATGGCTCGGGCGTTCTGGAGGTTCTTTTCGGCATTAGTCTTGGCGGTGGCTATTCCAACAAATGCTTCATCGAGGATGCCGACTATGCGGTGTTGTTCAGGAAGTGGAGGGTATGGAATCCCAACAGACTTCGCCAAACCAATATTTAGATTTCTTACGGTACTGCCTGCCGCAAGCCGGTCGAACTGGTTGAACACAAGGTCAGAACTAAGTACGTGATATAGATAGTCTGGATCAACCTTGGGTTGGTGTAATACCAGCCATCCGTCATGAATGCAACCTGAAGTTTTCATTATATAAGGGCGGCCAAAACTCATAGAATTTGATAGTATGAAGTCACCTTCGTAGACCATACGTGAGCGTTTGACACCTTCCGGCTTTATCTTTTCTTCTGTTTTGTAGATGTATTTACCGCTTGCTGTTGCGTCACCTATTTTGATCCAGTTGATACCATTTGGATCGTTTGTTATAAAATCCTGAATTGGGCGCGGTGAACCGCCACGTTCAATTTCGCAGATTTCTCCAAGTTTCTTGGTCTGCCACCCTTTCTTCATAACAGTCCCCTGATTTTTGCCAGCACCTCAGCGCTCTCAGTATCCAGTCTGGCCATCTCGTCCATTATATCCTTCGGGCTACGGTGTTTCACTTCCTCGGCACCTGTGGGATTCTTCGTTGAGAGATCGAACGTGGCTTTGTCAATGTCCTTGGAGTCAACGCTCCAGCTCTTCGGCGAGTCGGCCTTGGTCTTCTGCAGTTTGAT
>CAZDNQ010000342.1:0-1874 GCA_964506605.1 uncultured Victivallis sp.
GCGTTATCCATGATTAATTCTCCCTTCCTAATCCTGTTTTGGCATAATAATAATCCAGCAGGGCATTGAAGCACTGCCAGCCCGTTTCCTTTTCTTCATCTGTGATCCAGATTAACTTCGTTTCGGCTTTATAATTGATATAAAGTATCCCGCACCGCTGCCCATTATGTCTGCAATAAGCCGCCAGTTGCATATGGTGTTCATGCCAGGTCTTAACATCTGTCAAATCCTTGTCAGTGGTTTTTATGTCAATGATATGAGTGGCGTTCTGTAAGTCTATTTTCCCGCCGTATCTTCCATTTGAAAATGACTGCTCACATATCCACGGAAGATCGCCGCATTCCTGTTCAATGGCTTTTCGGGCTGCCTTGTAATATTCAAGGGCTTCGGATGTTAAGGATTGATCGCCTTCAAATCCCGACTGCACCCAGGCATGAATCAGCGTCCCGCGCTCCCTTGCCTTCAATGCCTGTTCCTGGGAGTCCTTAATGATCCGGTCAATGAATTGCTGTTCGCTTTCGTCTGGCAGTCGATCTGTTGTTAACGCCGCCATTAAGACCTGTTGACTTTTCCAAAGTTCAAGACCGGGGGCAGCAGCGCATCGGATAATGCTTGTCACGGACGGCAAAAGCCCTTCTTTCCGTGCATCCCTTAATGTTGTATTGCGTTCCTTCCCGTTCTTTCCAACGATGGTATAACGCGGATTGCCTTCACGATCATACCAATGGCCCTGTTCAGAAGTGTGTTCAGCCATTGTCATCCATCCTCTCTAGCTCGTTATTAATAGTATCTATCGCCTCTTCCAGGTAGCTCTTACACTTCTGTAATTTATGCTCATCAGAGTACCGGAAATTATGTAAGCACTCGCCGGCCCACTTGAGACTGTCTTCAATATTGTCAGCTAACTCAGCCCACTGGTCGGCTTTGTCTTGTGCTATATTGTAATCTCTATCAACTCTTGCATATGCATCCATGGCTTCCTCACCTCTTAGGATTCTTGTGAATGTGATACTGAGGCATACTCTTTGCCAGCACCATGCCGATGATTCTTGTTTTCGATGTATCACTCAGGCCGCACAGCAGGGCGTTAATAATGGATACTTTCATTGACGGAAACGGTGCAAAATGGCGTAGTATGAATTTCATGTTTCACCCCTATAAATGTTTCGCAATCATCGTGATAATTGAGATTGCAGTGATAACTCCAGCAACAAATAAGAAGGGCTTTCCCCATTTGATGCGCTCGTTCATCCATGCCTTGAAATACGCCTCTGAACTCACCGGAATTTCCGGTCGCTTCACGCTCATGTCAACCATAAGCTCTTCGTCTCTCGGTCCCCACATATTGATTAGGTACATTGTCGCTCCTTTCGTTGACAACTTTTCACAATTCTCGATTTGAAAGTCGTCAACTAATCCTTAACTTCTGTCCATTTTCCATTCTTTAGTGTGTAAAATGTGTCTGCTTTGATATTTTTGCCATCAACTGCGTGAACGTGGACTTTTATTAATTCACCATCGTCATTAAATTGAGTTAGTGCCAAAACCGACCCCATACCACCCCGTACCTGTGCATCCCTGCCTCGTCCATAGACAACACTATATTCACCGCCAGTTAATTTTGATTCGTCACCGCCGTTCAGAGCACTCATGTCACCGCCGTTCAGAGCACTCCTGTCACCGCCGTTCAGAGCACTCCTGTAACCGCCATTCAGAGCACTCCTGTAACCGCCATTCAGAGCACTCATGTATCCGCCGTTCAGAGCACTCCTGTCACCGCCGTTCAGAGCACTCATGTAACCGCCATTCAGAGCACTCCTGTCACCGCCGTTCAGAGCACTCATGTATCCGCCGTTCAGAGCACTCCTGTCACC
>CAZDNQ010000342.1:1974-5469 GCA_964506605.1 uncultured Victivallis sp.
CTCATGTATCCGCCGTTCAGAGCACTCCTGTCACCGCCGTTCAGAGCACTCATGTCTTTCCCTGTCTCGGTGTTTGTGCATCGTTCTTTGAGGTAATAAAAGGACGCTTTGATAAGACCCTTAATGTCAATACTTGCGCCGATCTTAATTTTTGTTGATGCAATTTTCGTATCTTCGTCATGGCGGTCTATCTTTCCGCTTTGCTCAACTTCGTGATAAACACTAGTGGCGGGTTCGTAATAGTCGAAAACATCTAAAGGGTACTCACAGGCATGAAAACCTGCTTCACAGGCAACGGCCTTGTCGGTTTCATATTCTTCCCCTTCCTTAAACTGGAAGTCTCGACACTTCATGTCTTTTGAAAAACCTTTAAAGCTCTTAATAATCTTGTCGCCCATACCATCCCCTTTCTTAAATGGGCTTCCAGCACAAGCCCGTATCATATTACACGCCTCTGTTAATCTCCCGGCATCACTGGCTACCGCTTCACCGCTATGCCTTCTGTTGAATGTCCTGTGTATGGCCGCTACAGTACTGGTGGTGTTTTCCAGTCGGGTGTCAATCTTCCTATCGGTGGTGCCCCGCGCTTGTTCTCAATTTTGGGCGTCGGGTCTTATGGCCTACATGGTCCGCCACCAGGATTGTGATTGTCACCGCTTCGTCCTGCCATTTGAGAGTAGCCTACCAAATAGATTGTATCCTGTCAAGTATTTTTTACAATGTATTATTTATTTGACAAAATCCAATTAATTTGGTACCCTGTTACTACCATGAATTCAAGTATTCAAAAAACATTCAAAGATACTCGCAAATCCTACGGCAAATCCCAGGCAGAATTTGCCAAAATTCTCGGGTGCAGCCGGGTTTCCATTTCCTTATATGAAACGGGCAAGTCAGAACCCGGATCGGATAAATACGCCAAAGTTCTTATGTTGAAGGCGGCCATTAAAAACAAACTGCAGGGCGAGGATATAGCCACAAGCTGAAAGCCTCCCCAGGTTTCTTCGTCCCTGCCTACTTAACACAAAAATAGCATTTTTCAAGGAGAAATAAACCATGAAAAATTCAGTGCCCACCGAGCCGGTATCCATCAGCATACAAATTTCCCTCCTTGATCGAGTTGATCGGTACTGCAACCGCCGTGATCTGAACAGATCTCAGGTCTTCCAGAAGGCTATGAAAAGGTTCCTGGCTGCTGAATTGGCGGAAGACCCGTCCTTTTGGGAGCAAATTTACCAAAACACAGAAGAAAACTCAAAATAAGTAAATTATAAATATTTAAAAATATTAATGAGGCTGAATACAGTAACCAAATCAAAGGGGTAGCGTGCCGACGGAAAAGGACAGAGCAAGATGGAGACGGTCACAGAAAACTTATTATTTACGCCACACCGAAAGATGCCTGCTGAAAATGCAAAGAAATAGAGAGCGATACAAGAAAGAACGAAGATGCACCAGATGTTCAGCCGCATTAATTCCAGAGGAAAAAACACTTTGCGTCAACTGCGGCTGGACGCAAAAAAGGGAGTTCAATTATGCAGCGAGTTACGCGCGAATGTCCAAAGACGTTTGAGATCATATCCGGAAGCTGTACCCATGTCGGCTCGATCATGTGTCACCGGAACGGAATCTATAAGACTGTGAACTATATTCGTTCAACAAAAAACTGTTATTTCATTCATCTGGGTGACTGGATTGAAGCCGTTATGACCGATGACAAACGCTACAATTCCCCTCCCAGAGAACTTCAAGACAAAGATGAACCAATACCCATGCTGCAAGCCGATGACGCCGTTTCAATGTTCGAGCCCATAAAGGACCGCATCATTGTCGGCCTGTCTGGGAACCATGAACGCAAGCTAAACCGTTTCGGGAATATCGCAAAGTATATCTGTAGGGAACTTCAGATCCCATACGGTACGGAATCATGCCGGATTATTCTCAACTACAAACATGAACCGATGTTCAACATCTTTGCCATGCACGGCAACCGGATATTCACTTCAAACGCAAAAGACTTTGAGCAACGGCAAGCAAACAAGAAGGCTGCCCTTAAATTGTATCTTCAAGAGCAAATGGGAAACGCCGCAGTCATGCTTTGCGGCCATGCTCACTGGATCGGTATTGTACCGCCGGCCCCAAGGCTTTACCTTCTGGATTCACCGGACGGAATGAAACAGGACTACTTATCAGGCTCAACAGCCCCCGGATATATATCACCGGATCAGCGTTGGTATGCCTGCTGCGGATCGGCACGGAAAAGCCGTCTTGATGGGTATGATGACTATGCACAGAACTATCCGCCGGTTGAGTTAGGATTTGTCAGGATCATCGTTCAGGATGGCAAGATTAAGGGATTGGAGCCGTTTTTAATATGATTCCTTATCATGTGTTTTTTAACAGACTATGGAAAATACTAGGGGTGTCTAGTGAAGATCGTAATCGTACATTGGACGGACGCGACAATACACGGGAATGAAGTTTGTAATCAAAAAGACGACTTCAAACCGGAATCAGGCATTTCCTGTGGCTGGCTCATCAAGAAGGACAAAAAGGGCATAACCCTTGCGCTTGATACATTTGGAGATGGTGACTGCCGTTTAGTCGAGACAATTTACATGAAACAAATCAACGCTTACTTAATCCTTGAAGTCATACCAAAGGAGAAAACATGAGCAACTGGGATGAGTTAAAAAAGGCAGGCAGCAACCACTACAAGACCGGCGGCGGTGTTGAGCCGATTGACCTTTACTTGGCCGGCGGGATGTTTCGGGATTTTGCGCTGTGCTCAATCATTAAGTACGCATTCCGCAATCGCAATCCAGAAGAGCAACTTAACGAAAAAGATTTGTTGAAGATCATTGATTACGCACAAAAACTTATCGCATCGAAGGGAGAATGAACATGATCTGGTTGGCGTTTGCCGTTGGTTTGTTTTTGGGCGCGTTCCTCGGGTTGTTCATCATGGGTTTGCTCTGTGCTGGACGAGATTTTTATGACGATGGGGATTTATAGATGCCCAAGAAACTAACCAAGAAACTGCCCATGAAAGAAATATTATAATGAATGAACTGACTATCACAATACCCGGCGCACCGATCAGTAAAAAGCGTCCACGGTTCGCAAGGCGCGGCAAATTCGTTACGACGTACAATCCCCAGGAATCTGAGGAAGGGAAGTTCGTTTGTCTGATGCAAAACCAGATGGCAAATCATTCAATCATTACAGCAGGGACGCCGATATATTTAATCCTTTGTTTTAATATGCCCATTCCGGCGTCAACTCCGAAAAAGACAAGACTTTTAATGCCACAGCATACCAAAAAGCCGGACCTGGATAACTTGATTAAGTTTGTCAAAGATTGTGCAAATGGAATCCTATGGCACGATGATTCACAGGTCATTTCGATCAATGCAGTCAAGATGTATAGCGAAATTCCGTCAACATATATTCGATTGGAGTGGTGATGGATCACAGAATATTTCCGACAGTCTT
>CAZDNQ010000343.1:0-5467 GCA_964506605.1 uncultured Victivallis sp.
AAAAATGTCTTAATTATGAAATTCAATCTTCCAGCAATGCCAGGCAGGCACTGTGCATATAGGTTCTGGTGTTCCTGGTTTGAAATCCATCTGGCATGGCGGAGGAAAACCTCCCATCCACCTACAGCATGGTAGACAATCACGGTCGAAAGAACAAATCCCAGACACCATGAAAGAAATATAACTGCAACATCGCGAATACTCCTATGGCGGAAATATCGCCATCCAAGGTATGCGGAAAGCGGCAGGATATATAGTGCATACACCTGGTCCTTGGTGCAGAAGGCAAGCCCGAAAAGGATTCCTGCAGCCATCTGCAATGGCACATGCCTCATTCTCACAGGCCTGTCCATTAGCTTCTCGAAGACAATAAGCACAAGAATTGAGAATGTCCACCAGAACACATATGGCTGGTCCATGTTGGAGGTTGCCGAATAGTATATGGAAACAGGATTCAGCAAGTAGAAGACTGCAGCCGATCCGGCACCGAGGCATGTCCCGAACAACAATATGAATGCCAGTGCTATTATCAAGGATGTTCCGAGGGTCATAACAGCACTTGCAGCATTCATCCTCCAAATTTTCAAAGATCTGTTTCTCACAATATCAGGGCTGAATTCCAGGCCATCCTCGCTTTTAGGAGGAGAAATCCATGAAACAATTAGATATTGAAGCGGTGGATACTGGAGATTCTCATGGTGCATCATCTCGAAGGCGGTCATATTGGTCTGCGGAGGAATAGA
Source organism: uncultured Victivallis sp. (assembly GCA_964506605.1). Lineage (GTDB taxonomy): Bacteria > Verrucomicrobiota > Lentisphaeria > Victivallales > GWF2-50-93 > GWF2-50-93. The sequence goes on from CAZDNQ010000343.1 coordinate 744, forward strand.
ATCGATTGCAAAACTTGTTGGATTTGGAAGTCCCCATGAAAGTATTGACCACCTGCTTGCAAGCCAGATGATGAATATCGTTGAAAAGAGGATGAAGTATTTATGCCTTATACCAGCTTGAATGTTCATAGTAAGTATCCGCGTCCCTAGGCCGCGTCTTTATTGGCTCTCAATACAAAAAGAATATACATGTAGCTTCAGCAGATCTCCACCGGGCATTTCGGGATTGACTTGATGAATATGCTGCCGTAGCGCTTGGAGATGATCCTGCGGTCGAGGATGACGATAATGCCGTTGTCGGTCTTCTTCCTTATCAGGCGCCCTACCCCCTGCCTGAACCTGAGCACCGCCTCGGGAAGCGAATAGTCCATGAATGAGCTACCGCCCTCGCGTTCGATCTTCTCCGAACGGGCCTGCACAAGCGGATGGCTCGGGACGGCGAACGGGAGCTTGGTGATGATGACGTTGCTGAGCGCCTCGCCGGGCACGTCGACGCCCATCCAGAAGCTGGCAACTCCGAATATCACCGAATCGACATCCTCCTTGAACGTGCTGAGCATCGCCGAACGGCTCCTGCCCTCGCCCTGCACGAGAAGAGTAATCCCGAGATCGTCGAAGAAGGATCTCAGCCGCTCCGAACTCCTCTTCATCGTGTCATAGCTGGTGAAAAGCACAAACGCCTTTCCGTGGGTCATCCGTATGTAGTTCTCTATCTCGTCGCATGCGGAGGAGAGATAGTTCTCGTCGTCAGGCAGCGGCATGTTCTTCGGGATGTAGATCTTCAGCTGCCGCTCATAGTCGAACGGAGTGTCGAGCACGGCCTCGGACCCGTTGTCGAATCCAATCCTTCGCTTGTAGTATTCCAGATTGCCGGCCACCGAAAGCGTCGCGCTCGTAAGGATCACCGGAAGCGAACCGTTGAACAGCACTTTCCTGAGGATCTCGTTCACGTTGAGCGGGGCCGCATACATCTGGATGTTCATGTCCTTCCTCATCCCCTTCTCTATCCAGTAGACATGGTCCTCGAGGCGCATGGAGATGAAATCCGAGATCGCCGTCCTGTAGTACTCGCAGCGCATGAGCATCGCCGAAAGCTCCTGGTCCAGATCGTCCTTCTCATTGTCCTCCCGCCCCTTGATATATTCGTTCAGGTGATGCTCGAAATGGCCGATCTTCTCGGAGAGGAGGTCAAGGACGAAGTCCGGCTTCCTGAGCCTGATCACGCTGTCCTCGTAATCCGCCGCGAACTGCCGGACCTTATCGAAGAATATCTCGCCGGCCTCCATAAGCTCTCCCGCCTCGCCCCTGAGCCTGAGCGGTTCCTCGCCCGGTTTCATCAGCAGCCCCTTCCCGCGCTGTGGATCGTAGAGCCTCCGCATGAAAAGCCTGAATCCGGCGCTGGACACATGCAGCCCCAGGTGCTGGGCGGCATCATCCTCGAGCGTGTGCGCCTCGTCGAGCACAAGCGCGGAATAGACCGGCAGAAGGCTTGTCTCCAGATTCTCGGAGCTCTTTATCTTCAGGTCAGTGAAGAAGAGCGCATGGTTGGCGACGACGACATCGGCGGTGTCCCAGCTTTTCCTGGCCTTCCAATAGAAGCATCTCTTGTAGAATGCGCATTTCGGCTTGGAGCAGTTGCCGGTCTCGGAGCAGATGAAATCCCATATCTGGCGGTCGAATTCGAAGTCAATCTCCGAGATGCTCCCCTCCTCCGACGTATCGCTCCAGAGCGCGATCTTCTCGACATCGGACCGCATCGAGTCGGCCGGCAGATATTCCGAATGGTCGCCTGCGACTATCGCAAGCCTGCGCCTGCATATGTAGTTGCTCCTGCCTTTTGCGAGGGCGATGGAGAACTCGATGCCCATGATTTTGCCCAGGAGCGGCAGATCCTTCCCGACAAGCTGTTCCTGGAGGCTGATCGTCTCGGTGCTGATGACAACCGGCCTTTTCTGCTCAAGCGCGCAATGGATCGCGGGGACGAGATACGCGAAGCTTTTTCCGACGCCGGTAGGCGCCTCTATGCAGAGGTTGGTCCTCCCGGCAAGCGCGGAGGCGACAAGGTGCGCCATCTCTTCCTGCTGGGGGCGCTTCTCGTATGCGGGCCCTCCGACTCCGGAAGACTTGAGGAGCGGAGTGTCGTCGGAGAAGAATCCGGCGGTCGCTGAAGGGATCCCGCTGTGCAGCGCCTCCAGCTCTGAACTGTCCAGTGGCTTTATCATAATTTTTGATGATCTTGCTTGAGATTGCCAGTTAATAAGTTAACCTATTAACTTACGTGAAACGCATATGGACTTGACATCCTTCCAGTCCTCATGCAAAACATGTGAACCATAACTGAAATCATGACAGGAGCAAGAAAAATGTTCAAAAAGTTTCTCATTTTATCGGCCGCTTTTGCGATATTCGCAGCATCCTCGTCCGAAGCCCAGGAAGTGATAGTCAAGAAGTCCGGACGCGACAGGAATCCCACGCTGATGTACAAGGACATCGCAGGCAATCCGACGCTTTCAAAGCTCATACTCTCAGATCTCAAATACTGCGGCTGGTTCGATCTCGTCGACAGCGGCGCGGAATACTTCCTGACCGGCGCGGCGTCCGGGGCGCAGGTCCAGATGACCTTGGCGAACGGAAACGGCACCACTCTTTTCACTGTCGCCTCCCCTGTCACCGCCAACCTCAGGACGACTGCGCACAAGGCCGTGGACGCCGTACTGAAGAAGAAATTCGACATAGCCGGAATATGTTCGACGAGGATCGCGTTCGCTGGTCAGACAGCCCCTGGCAAGAAGGAGATATTCACCTGCGACTTCGACGGACAGGACCTCTCACAGCTCACAAACAGCAACAGCCTTTCGGTGGAGCCTGACTGGATCCCCGGGAGGAACTCCATCGTCTACACGCTCTATACCAAGTCGTTCACGGACATCGTGGAGCTTGACGTCGCATCCAGGCGCAGCCGCAGCCTGGCTCAGTTCCCCGGGCTCAACGCAGGCGCATCAGTCTCGCCTAACGGAGGCGTAATCGCCCTGATACTCAGCCGCGACAACCAGGTCGAGCTCTACATAAAATCATTCAACGGCAGGGAATTCCAGAGGCTGACAAACGACATCGCCGCCGAAGCCTCGCCATGCTGGTCTCCGGCAGGCGACAAGATATGCTATGTCTCCGACAAGGGCGGCAAGCCGGGCCTCTACGTGATAAGTTCCCGCGGCGGTCCATCGGTGAAGCTCCAGACACTAGGTTCGGAAGCCGTCTCACCGAGTTGGTCCGCAGACAACAAGATCGTCTATTCCGCCAAGACAGGGAACTACACTATCGCCGTCCTCGACCTCTCAGGCAAGGAGGCCGGGAAGACCGTGGTCAACGCCGCAGGCGACTGGGAGTCTCCGTCGTGGGCGCCTGATTCAAGGCATATCGTCTGCGCAAGGACGCTGGGCGGAAATGCATCGCTGTACATCGTTGACACCTGGACAGGCCGCGCGCGCCAGCTGCTCGGCGGCAAAATGAACATCGTGCTTCCGAGCTGGTCGGGGATCAAATGATTGCCGACTGACAATTGCCGGCTTCCGATTTTCAAGGGAGAAAAACCAGATTCAGAGCCTGTCATCAATTTCACATGAAGAATCCTATCGAAAAAGTACGGCCCAAGCTTCCACCCTGGATCAGGGTGAAGGCGTCTGTCGGCAAAGGCAGGGAGATAGTCGAATCCCTGATAGGCCAGTACGGGCTGAACACCGTATGCCAGAGCGCGAAATGTCCGAACCTCTGCGAATGCTGGCACAGGCAGACCGCCACTTTCATGATACTCGGCAGCCAGTGCACCAGGAACTGCGCGTTCTGCGCCGTTGACCACTCCCGGAAGCCGGCACCGCCTGACAGTTCGGAACCTGCGAAGATCGCAGAGGCCGCGACTAGGATGAAGCTCAAGTTCGTGGTCGTCACAAGCGTGACGCGCGATGATCTGCCGGACGGCGGCGCCTCGCATTTCGCCGAAACCATCCTTGAGCTTAAGAGGAGGATGCCGGAAGTAAAAGTCGAAGTGCTGACCCCTGACTTCAAGGGCGACGCCGCGTGCATAGGGAAGGTAATCGATGCCGGACCTGATGTATTCAACCACAATCTCGAGACAGTTGAACGTCTCACCGGAGAAATAAGGAGCGGTGCGGACTTCAGGCGCTCGCTCAAGGTGCTGAAGACCGCATGCGAGCTTGGCATGGGGAAGGTCGCGGTAAAGTCCGGAATAATGGTCGGCCTAGGAGAGACTGACGCCGAGGTTGAGGAAACAATCCGCGAAATCCGCAAAGCAGGCGCCGAGATACTTACAATCGGGCAGTATCTGCCTCCATCGGCGGCGCACAGGCCTCTTGAAAGATATGTTACTCCAGAAACCTTCGAAGCCTGGAGGGGCTTCGCGTTGAAGCTTGGTTTCAGGAGCGTCGCCAGCGGTCCGCTGGTGAGAAGCTCGTACAATGCCGAGGCGTACGCATAGCGCTGCAGAAGTCCGGGCCGTGGCGCCACACCTTGCCAAAGTCCCAAATTCCAAATCACTTGGAACCTGGAATTTCAAATTCCAAGACATGGCAATGCATCAGTACTACTTAAGGGCGCGGCCATCCTGGCCGGCTCAGGTTCAACTGGGAAAGAACGCCGGGCAGAGATGCCCGCACTCCTGACAATAAAAACATGGAGCCGTTCTTCCCAATTAAGATTTATGCATTGTC
>CAZDNQ010000344.1:0-5467 GCA_964506605.1 uncultured Victivallis sp.
GAACCTTTCCCCATACATAAACATATTCAACGGCGGCAATGTGAAGCTGGACAAGGTGCCTCTCCTCGACTTCGAGGAGTTCAAGGACACCCTGCTGATGCTTGTCGGCAGGAAAGGCCGCATTTCATCTATGTTCGGAATGCCGTCGGAATACGACCTGACGCGGATATTTGCGGTTGTCGCAATGGACAGCCTCGGGAATCTCTGCCTGTTCTCGACCGAGGTCGGCGAGAAGTATCCATCCCTTACTCCTGACTGTCCGCAGGCGCACTGGTTTGAACGCGAGATTGCCGAACAGTGCGGAGTTCTTCCGGAAGGACATCCCTGGCTCAAGCCCATCCGCTACCACAAGTCTTATTCGGAAGGAAGGGACGCCTGGAAGCGCAGTCCGAACGGCAGCATCCTCCCATGCGTGACGGACTACTACAAGGTTGAAGGCGAGGAGATCCATGAGGTCGCGGTAGGTCCTGTGCATGCGGGGATAATTGAGCCGGGCCATTTCCGTTTCCAGTGCCATGGCGAGACGGTCTTCAACCTGGAAATATCCCTCGGATACCAGCACCGTGGAATCGAGAGGAGCCTGATAGGAGGTCCTGGCATCAAGACCATGCACTACATGGAGACAGCGGCAGGCGACACCACCATCGGCCACGCAACAGCCTACTGTGAAGCATTGGAATCTCTTGCGAAATGCAATGTCTCTCTCCGGGCACAGGCCATACGCGGAATACTTCTCGAGCTGGAACGGCTCGCAAACCATACTGGCGATCTTGGTGCATTGGCAGGCGATGTCGCCTATCTTCCAACCGCCTCATTCTGCGGTAGGATCCGCGGCGACTTCCTCAATATTACCGCCCTCATATGCGGAAACCGCTTCGGCAGGAACATCGTCAGGCCCGGGGGAGTTGCATTCGACATTGACAAAGGCATGAAGGACGAGATGCTGAAGAGGCTTGATGCGGCTTTCAATGATACCGAGAATGCAGTCAATCTCCTCTGGGAAACCCCTTCCGTGCAGAGCCGTTTCGAGGAATGCGGCATCCTGGGCAGGAAACTATGCGCCAGCATTGGCGCTGTCGGTCCCGCTGCACGGGCATGTGGATTTGAACAGGACATCCGTTTCGATCTTCCTTCAGGGATTTATAGGTTCTCCCAGATTCCGGTTTCGACATATCATACCGGCGATGTCTTCTCCAGGGCCTTCGTGAGGATGCTGGAGATAAGGAATTCAGTCAAATATATCCGTGAACAGCTCGAGAACCTGCCCGAAGGGAGGATTCTCGAGGATTGCGGCGCAGCCGAAGCCGGTTCAATAGCAGTAAGCCTCTGTGAAGGATGGCGCGGTGAAATATGCCACGTCGCGATCACCGGGCTCGATGGTCATTTCGAGCATTACAAGATTGCAGATCCGTCCTTCCACAACTGGTTCGCCCTGGCGAACGTATTGAAGAACGAGGAGATATATAATTTCCCGCTCTGCAACAAGAGTTTCAACCTCTCGTATTGCGGGCATGATTTGTAAATTTTCGGAGAAAATTTATTTATGTGGAATGAAATAAGGGCCAGAATAAAACAAGGGTATCGCACTGCTCCCTTCCCCGGAAAGGAGATGAAGCTCCCTGAACGCTATCTGGGCGCCCCTGCCCTCGACAGGAAGAAATGCGAGGATCCGGGATGCGGCAGATGCATGAAGGCCTGCCCTGTCTCGTGCATAAGCAGGACATCCAAGACATTTTCACTTGACCTCGGCATCTGCATATTCTGCGGTGAATGCGCGAAGGTCTGTCCTTCAGGAGCAATTACTTTCACCAGACATTATGCCATGGCTGCAAACCACAGGTCTGACCTCAGGCTTGAAGGCAGGACTTTGAAGCTTGCAAAGGAGCTGGAGGACAAATCAAAGAAGATATTCGGACACTCCCTCAAGCTCCGCCAGGTGAGTGCCGGTGGCTGCAACGCCTGCGAAGCAGACACGAATGTGCTCAATACTCTTGCCTGGGATTTGGGGAGATTCGGTATTCAATTCGTTGCGTCGCCACGCCATGCCGACGGACTTCTCATCACCGGACCGATCACCCAGAACATGCTCCTGGCGCTCAGGAAGACATATGACGCCGTCGCCGAACCCAAAATAGTGGTTGTCGTAGGCGCATGTGCAATTTCAGGAGGCATCTACAGGAATCATGAGGAGACAAACAATGGCGCCGACGGGAACATCCTGCCCGTCGACCTCTATATACCCGGATGCCCACCTCATCCGGCAACGATACTCGACGGTCTTCTCAGGCTCCTTGGCAGAATCGACACCGGTGCCCGCCATTGATTATTTCCTATTGTATTTGCATTATGTTTGTAGTCAATTCGCCATAGGCGAACAAGTGCCGTAAGGGATGTTCTTCATAATTGCCCGGAAATTAAAGAATCAATTTACATCCAGACAGGTCCTTGAGCTGCACCCGCAAAAAGGAAGGCCTTCCGGGGCGTTGTGATAGGAGGAAGCCCGGAAGGCCTTATTGCAAAAACACATCTTCAAAGAAGTGCGGTATTTCCTCCTTCGCAGGGCAGATCCGACCCGCCAATTATTACTTCATTCACTTGCCGGCATCAGCTTTCTTCTTTACTTCATCAACTTCCTTGCCGGAGTCTTTTCCAGCAAGTATCTCGTTGAGTTTCTCTTCAATCTTCGCCTGCATGTTCTTCTCTGTATCTTCAAGCTTGGCCTTGGCGTCGGACAGGCTCTTTTCCATGTCGGCAATGCGCTGTTTCTGGAACTCGATCTTCTTTTTCATGTTCTCTTCCATCTTGGCCTTGAGCGCGGCCTTGTCAGTGTCGCTCTTTGTATCGCGGTACTTGTCGGAAAGGGCTTTGAACTCATCGCGCTCCTTCTTGAACTTCTCCATGGCCTGGGCCTTCATGGCATCGACCTGCTTCCTGTATTCATCAGGTTTTTCCTTCTTGAGCTTCTCGAGCTCCTCGAATTTTGCCGGATCGGTCTTCTTGAGATATTCAGCGAACATCGCAGCTCTCTGGTTTTCCCCCATCCCCTTCATCCTGTCGCCCTTGCCGTCCCCGCCGCCTGCGGGCTCATCCGCAAATAGGAAAATTCCGGACACGGCAGTCAACGCAATTATAGCCAGCAGTCTCTTCATATGACACCCCTCCCAGAGTTATCTTGTTTCAGCCAATAACGCAGCAACAGGCGGTTTTATTGTGCCTGGTTATCATGATAGCACGAGAATACGATCTCTGAACATGCGGAGATATTCTTTTTTAGCGGCTTTTGAAAGGAAGGATCTTTCAACCATTGAAATAGACTAAAGATAGTGTCAAAGAATATAGGTTTCTGATTTCCCTTGCAGCTGTTAATGCCTATCCTATTCTCAAGGATCCATTCAAATATGAAGAACTCATTTCACGGGTTTCAGTTCCTTGGGAATTTGGCTATAGACTCCATCAGCACCTTTTTGGAGATATACCAGAATCCCGGGGATGAGATGCCATATATGATGAAATATTTTTCTGTCGATAATATGTTGTTGACTGGTCCATAGCTGCAATCTGAGATGTAAAACGCATCATCCTTATGATAATTCTTGTCAAATCTTTCGTTTTCAATGCGAGGCATTACGAACTTAACAGGAATACTTTTTGGATTGGAACCTTTTGAATATAAATATAACGTTGAATACCCCTTGTAATTCTTATATGATTCATTGCCTCTTTTCAAAAGCCCAAAATGATTGTCTCCGAGCTTATAAAAACGATTATAATTCATCACGTTGATTTGGAAGGACAGCTTTTCATTTATATATTCAATCTTGCCCTCAACAGGATAATAAATACCAAGATTCCCTTCGTCGGCCATAAGATATTCACTTTCAGAAAACCCAAGCACCCTTTTGAATGAATGTCGGAACTGCTCTTTCAGTTCAGGTTTGGCCCTGTCATAACAGAACAGAATTCTCGATTTGCCATCCTTCTCAAGAACTGTGCGGGACACATCCACGTTGAAAAAAAGTCTTCCGCCTTCAGAGGGAATAATGTTGAGGACGTTGAAATTGCCGATATCGTCCAGATTGCTTGCAGGCGGATTTCTCGTTGAACTTGCTATAATGTTCAGTTTGCCGGCTCTAAGATCATACTCGAAGATTCCGCTGTTTTTATAAAATTGAGCACCATCATTGCCGACAGGGAATCCGGTCATGTCAGAATATCCAAGATATAAATAATCACCGTCAATGCACATTGACTTGAAATATTTCACAGGGATATCCAGCTTTGACCAAGTCTTTCCTTTCCTGTCATATTTATACACATGCCTGCTGTCGTCAATTACTACAATATTGTCCGGGGAAATATCCATAAGCGGTGTATAGGCGTTGCAGTCGTTGAAAACACTTGTTATCTTTGGAATCGGAATGGATTCCTCCACCCTGTCGCGATCAAGATCGAGCAACATGATCTTGTAACTGGACTCAGAGGTTTCAGAATATGCAAGAATCACTATCTTATTGTCCGATGATATTATTTCATTTATGCGGAACTGCCATGGAGTTTCAATGGATTTGTCCTGATACGGAGTCCAGAACTTGTCTATGACAATGCCGTCAAATGAGATATCATTCTTGCACATATCAGGGAAACGGGCATTATACTCGCGGTTGATTACGTCAAATGCTACCTTCTGGCTTTTTAGTGATGCATCATCAATGGCTGACTTATATTTTTCTATTTTCCTGAAAATCGTCTCAGCCTCGTTGGTGAAATCGTTTTGTCGCGTTCTGGATATCCATCTGTTGAAGATATCAACCGCGGTTGATGGCAGGATTTTCTTCTCTTCAGTGCATTTGTCAAGAATATATGACAGCAGGTTGAAGCAGAGCTCCCAGGTCTCCTTCAGGTTTCTCGAGGTTCCAATGAAATTGCTGATACCCTGATACCTCTTGTTCCCGTTGAAGAAAAGCACTTCCCTGTTCTCCCATGCGAAATTCATTATCATCCTCTCGGATTCACAAAATCTTTTATATGCCTCGTCGTATCTCTTCTTCTTCTCAGCCTCAGGAGATTTCTCATCATGGGCGGCCACGGTTACCTTGCCAGACTCGCAACCTACATTCCAAGTCAGATATACCATGTTTAGAATCAGGTCATTGGATTTATTCAATTCTTCCATGAACTGCCGCCACTTCAGGTCAAGTTCTTCCTCAGAGATCTTTCCCGACCAGTCAACCAGCATCGGCGTCTCTTTTAAATTATGTCCCAGATTGCACAAAGAATTGAGTTTGAGGCTATCAATATCAATCTTGTCGCCTTCAATCTTGATATCGTAAAAATTACGATATGCCTTTAATGCCTCATCTGGATTGTCATACCAGAAAGGCATATAGTACAGATAAAACCGAAGAAGGACAGGGCCGTGTTTTGCGCCGGGCCTAATATCCTCCTTGAATAAAACACCGAGAGTTTC
>CAZDNQ010000345.1:0-5465 GCA_964506605.1 uncultured Victivallis sp.
TCTGCATCTGGTCTGATCTGAACGACGACGGAGTGCCTCAGCCAGACGAGATAAGGGTAAAGAAGGCCTCACCCGGCGGCGTTACGATAATGCCCGACCTTGCCGCGCTGGTATCAAGGATCGACGGGAACACTACTCGGTTTCCCGCGGCGAAGTTCACTGCAGGCGGAGCTCCAATCTACAGTTTCGAGGATTCCGAGATATTGGCGAAGGACGTCCAAGGTCCGGCAAGTTCCGGAGGAGACCAGGCGATAGCAAGTCCCGACGGATGGACAGTCCTCACCGCCGTCCCCAAGCCCTACTCGCAGCTGTCGGTCGCCGGAGTCTTCAAGGGCGAACCGAAATGGTCCTATCCGGATCCATGGCCGGGGCTGCATCCTTCGCATGAGGCGCAGGTACCTGACAGGCCGGGCATGCTGATCGGCACGACGCGTCTCCTGGGTGATCTTGTGACGCCTCCGAAGAGCAATGTCGGTCCGCTCTGGTGCGTGAACGGGAACATGGGGCCGATGTATCTGATGACAGTCGACGGCCTGTTCGTTAAAACATTGTTCATGGATGTAAGGCAGGGTGTTTCCTGGTCAATGCCGGTGGCGCAGCGCGGAATGAAGCTGAACGACGTAACTCCGCACGATGAGAACTTCTGGCCTTCAATAGCACAGACCAAGGACGGCAACGTCTATATAGTGGATGGAGGAAGGACGAGTCTTGTCCGAGTCGACGGGCTCTCCACCATCAGCCGCATGCCGGACTGGGAGGTCAAGGTCACTGAAGCCGACCTGAAGAAGGCCCAGGAATATTTTGCTGTCCAGGAAATCGCGCGCCAGGCCGCACAGGGCAAGAAGAGCCTTTCCGTCCCGATCCTGAAGACTGCGCCCGTGCTCGACGGCAAGCTTGACGACTGGAACGGCAGCGACTGGATCTCCATAGACAAGCGCGGGACCGCCGCAAACTTCAACAGCGACAGCAAGCCGTACGACGTGCAGGCGTCGGCCCTCATATCCGGCGACAACCTCTGCCTCGCCTACCGCACCGGCGACAAGAACCTTCTCCGGAACACCGGTGAAAAGATCAATGCGATCTTCAAGACCGGCGGCGCACTCGATCTTATGCTTGCGACTAATCCCGGAGCTGATCCCAAGAGGTCCGATCCGGCAGCAGGCGACCTGAGACTTATTGCAACCAAGGTGAAAGACAAGACCGTCGCAGTACTCTACCGGGCAGTAGTGCCGGGCACGCCGGAAAAGGACCGCGTGCCTTTCTCATCGCCATGGCGCACGATAAATTTCGACAAGGTTGAGGACGTCAGCGACAAGGTCCAGCTGGCTGGAGCCGAAGGCAACTTCGACGTCGTAGTCCCCCTTTCCCTTCTCGGCCTTAAAGCTGCCGACGGGAAGAGGATCAAGGCCGACATCGGCATCCTCAGAGGCGATGGCTTCCAGACATTGCAGCGTGTATATTGGTCCAACAAGGCGACAGGGATAACATCTGATGTGCCGAGCGAGGCCGCGCTTATGCCGAATCTCTGGGGGGAATGGATCCTCAAGGCTAAATAAAGGTAAAACTGTCAACTGGGATTTACGTTCGTAGCAGGCGAATTTATTCGCCGTAAGGAACGCGCAGTAAATCGCGCTACTGCAAACAAGGATGAAACAAGGCATATGCCGACAAACAGGATAGATTCCAAGAATGTATCATTTGACAAACGCGCCTTCCTTGTCGATGGCAGGCGAAGGCTTCTGGTCAGCGGTGAAATACATTACGCACGCTCACCGAGGGAATTATGGCCCCTTCTACTAGACAACGCAAAGGAACTCGGGCTGAACTGCGTTGCATCTTATGTATTCTGGAACTGGCATGAACCGGAACGCGACGTCTATGATTTCTCCGGCGGCCGCGACCTCGGTCATTTCCTTTCCCTCTGCCAGGAAAGGAAGCTCATGGTGATCTTGAGGGCTGGACCGTACTGCTGCGCCGAATGGAACTATGGCGGATACCCACCCTATCTCCGCGACGAGCCCGGCATCGTGATCCGCACATGGAACAAGCCCTACATGACAAGGGTTGAAAAATATTTCAGGCATCTCGTCACCGAATTCCAGCCTTATCTGGCGAGCAATGGCGGACCTGTGATACTGGTCCAGGTGGAGAACGAATATGCGAACGTCGCAAAACGTTACGGAAAGGAAGGGCAGCGATACATCGCATGGATGGGCGAACTTGCGAAAAAACTTGGAGTGGATGTACCGATAATAATGTGCGAGGGCGGGGCGGAAGGCGCGATAGAGACTGTAAACGGATTTTCAATCTCCTCCGGCAGGATGCGGGAATTCCGGAAGGCGCATCCGGGAATGCCGGTGATATGGACCGAGCTCTGGCCTTCGTGGTACGACACCTGGGGTTTCCAGAGGCATTTCCGCGATCCCCGCAACATAGCCTGCCACATCCTCTCATTCATTGCCGAAGGCGGGTCGGGATTCAACTACTACATGTTCCATGGCGGAACTAATTTCGGACGGACCAGCATGTACCTCCAGACCACCAGCTATGACTTCGATGCGCTTCTCGACGAACATGGCCGCCCTACCCTCAAAGGCCTATATCTTGCCCGGCTGCATTATCTGCTGGCCGAAAATTCAGAAACCATACTCGAAGGAAAATGCGAAATCCGCAAGGATGCCAGCGGAGGCATGGCCGCAAACTGGAAGCTCCCCGGAAAATCAATCGGCGTCGAATGCAGGCAGTCTCCGTTCAGGGCGACTGTCACCGGCAGAAATGGAAAAATCCTCTTTGACACTGAAAAGGACTATTCATCCATCTGCGCATCCTATAACCCGCCCAAATGGAAGGTTCTTCCGCCTCCGTCATGCTGGCAGGCCTGGGCGGAACCAATGCCATTTGAAAGAACAGACAATCCCATCTCTTCTGCTACGCCGCTTGAACAGCTTTCCCTTACACACGACAAAAGCGACTACTGCTGGTACAGTTCCGAAATCAATCTTCGGAAAGATGGCGGACACAAGCTCGAAATCAGCCATTGCGCCGACGTCCTGACAGTCTTCATCGACGGCAGTCCGGTCGGATTCTCACAGCCGCCATTCCTTGAGAACCGCGGTCCGACATCCACTTCAAAAGCAAGGAAGCAGGACGGGGAGAAGGTGAACATGCTGGAGGTGTTTGAAGGGAAATACGGGCAGTCGTTCACGTTCAGCTCCACGAAAGGCAATCACCGTCTCGACATACTTGCTTCTGCGATCGGCATGGTCAAAGGCGACTGGATGCTTGGCGCACCGATGAATACGGAATGCAAGGGGATATGGGGGGAAGTCTCCTGCGGTGGCCGTTCCATCAAGGGCTGGCAGATGCGTCCTTTCCTTTCTGGTGAAAAGCTGAATCTTCCGGCAGCCCCAGGCTCAGTACAATGGCGGAAGAGCCTCAGTCCGCGAAATCCGCAGGGCTGCACCTGGTTCATGGCAAGAATTGAAATGCCAAAAGGAATCTCAAGATCGAATACATGTTTCCGCCTTGACGCAGACGGCCTTGGGAAGGGGATGCTTTTCATCAACGGACATGCGCTGGGACGGCACTGGCTTGTCGAAGGGAACGGATACGGGGCTGATGAACCGTGGCAGGACAGGAAGCTTGATGGACTGTCGCTTGGCCCGGCCGGAACGCCGACACAGAGATACTACCATGTACCGAAAGCCTGGCTGGCGGAAGTCAATGAGCTTATTATATTCGAGGAGCGCAATTGCGTTCCCGGAAAAGTACGTCTTGAAGCAAGTAAGTAGTACAGACATGCTTGTCTGTGATTTGTTCTTAGATTTTGTTTTTGCGCATTTGGCGCAGCATGGAGTGCTGAATCGGCAGCTATGAAGCCGCGCTCCAGGGACGATCCGCGTCAAGTGAAAATGAATTGTCGGGCTAACACCAAACATACTATTAAGGAAACACAAATGAATAGATCATCACGCAACATGCTTTTACTTCTTGCAATCACCATCTTCTGTGGAATAACGCTTTCAGCCCAGGAATCAGCGGAAGGCCAGTGGAAGACGGCGTTCTACAAGCGGGGATTCTGCGGGGCCTTCCAGGACAAGTGGCTGAAAGGCCCGGGCTCGGTCATACGTTCGCGCACTCCGATCCAGTTCGATGGCACCCGGGTCAAGGTCGAACTTTCCGGATGCCACAAGACCGACGTCGAACTTGAACACATGTTCCTTGTGAGAGGCGTGGACGACCAGGGCAAGGTGACCGGTCCGAGATATCCAATACTATTCAACGGCAAGCCTTCGATCTCTTTTGACACGGGCGTACAGAAATGGTCGGACGAGACTGAAATGCCTGTCAAAAAAGGGATCTGGTACGTGCAGGATTCCTATCTGTCGGAGAAAATGCCATACGCCTATGATGTGGACAGCTGCTTCTGCGACGAGAAGGGAAGCGATGACAAGGAAGTTTTTTCCGGCCAGGTCAAATCCAGGGTCGGCACTCTCATGCGCATCGACGTGTTCACGACAGACAAGAGGCCGGTCATTGTCTGCTATGGCGATTCGATCACACATGGATACGGCTCAACTCCAAACAGCGGCCAGCGTTATCCGGACCAGCTCGCAAAGCTCCTTGACCGTCCGGTGCTCAACCTTGGAGTTAACGGCGATCTGATCCAGTGGGCCGGCGGAGTTCCAAACATCATACAGTCTTTAAAAGGCGTTGACACTGTTGTCTTCCTCATGGGGATAAACGACATCATCACAGGTTCGGTAAAGGAGCTTGGTGACTATACTGCAAAACTGAAGCCGGTGGTTGAAGGTTTGAAGAAGCAGAACATCAAGATATATGTCGGCACGATTCTCCCGGCGGGAGGATACAAGAAATTCGACGAGAAGCCCGAGCTGGAAAAGCTGCGGCAGGGGATCAACAACTGGATAAGGTCCTCCTGCGGAGCCGACAAAGTGATCGACTTCGACATGGCGCTATTCGATCCGGCGAATCCATCCAAGATGAAGGCTGAATACCAGAGCGACTGGCTGCATCCGAGCGACAAGGGATACGCCAAGATGGCGGAGATCGCAGCCAAAGTCATTTCAAACACCGGCGAACCCAAAAAATAGGATTCCAACATATATTTATCCAAAGCATTGACAATTTTACTTTAGTATTTACGTTTTATATATTAAATCATTATTTGACTGAGCGCCGGCATCTTGCCGGCAGCAAATGAAATTTAAATCAAACGGAGGATTTCCAAATATGAAGAACTGCATGAGAGGCATCCTGATCGGAATGGCCGCAACTGTGTTCGGTGCGAGCTTCGCAGTAGAAGCCGAGAACACGATCGGCCGCCAGAGCCAGAACGAAGGCATCATCGCTGTCCCCGCCCCAAGCAAAGTCACTGTCGACGGAGATCTTTCCGAATGGGACTGGTCTGGCCGGATCTGCGTCTTCGCCGAATACTCCATGCG
>CAZDNQ010000346.1:0-5463 GCA_964506605.1 uncultured Victivallis sp.
GCCAGAGGGTAGCGCAGACATTCCTGTCTGCGGTTGAGAATGGAATTTAAGGCCACAGACAGGAATGTCTGTGCTACTTTCCATATAGGTTTAATTGATCTGTTTTTCCATCGACAACGGACTGATCTCGATCTCATCGAAGATCACTTTGGCGTCATGGGCGAAGAGGAGCATCCGTCCATCAGCGGAGCCTGGCATGCGGACGACAAGGGTGCGGCGCCGGTCCACGCAGATGTCAGCGATGTCCCCTTTGACGATCACGTCCAGATCAAACGGCCGGCCGAGGCCTTCGACTCCATATATCGCCATCTGCTCGTTCTCTGAAACCGAACTGGCGTCGGAGGCGCGGAATCCGATCTTCCGTCGGCACGGCTCCACCCTCAGATCAAGCCCTTTCTGCATCTTGTCGGCACCGAAAATACGGAGTCCGAAATTTCCTGCACCCGTCTCAGGCGTCACCCGTAGATGCATCCGGAAATCACCTGTCACTCGAGAAATATCCGCAGCTGAAAACACCGATTCTCCTGTAAACCCCACCTCGTCTTTCCCTGTCGTCACTCCTTCCGTGATTTTTGCGAAGTTCGCAGGGATAGGTTTGCCTTCCGCCGGCGCCATTTCAGCGGGCCATTTGGTTCCAAGCGTGCCGTCCGGATGCTGTACGAGCTCCCGGAACACAAGGTTCCCGCCATATCCGCGGTCTGGCAGGAACGCCGCGCCGATGCGGCGGCCCCCGGCAAATGCTGCCGTCTTCATCACTATGTACTGGGGTCCGTCAAATGCGTCAACTTCAGGTTTAATCCAAGGGCCGAGAGGATTGCGCGACATGCGGTAGCGGGCGGTTCCGTTGTTGCTGAAAAGGAGGTAGTACCATCCGTTCCATTCGAAGAAGTCCGGGCATTCCGGCTGGTCCGGATATCCGGGTATGATGAAAGGATCGCGCTGCTCCCAGTTCTTCAGATCTTTAGACACCAGCTGGGCCAGGCATCCGCCTCGTCCGGCAACTGGAGGGTTCGCCAGTTCAGTGGTCACCAGCATGTGGAAGAGCCCAGTGGCAGGATCCTGGAATATCACCGGATCACGTCCCGGACCCGGCTTGTAGGGGGCTTCCAGCTTGGCGAGAGGCGGATTTTTCCTGAAATGGATACCGTCCTGGCTGGTCGCGGCACAGAGCTGCGCCGCGGAACCGTCCGCCATGCGTATCGCGTAGAACGCATAAAATGTTTCCTCATGGAACATCACCGATCCCGTGCAGATGGATCCTTCCATCTCTTCAGTAATGCCTACCGCCAAGGGGTGGTGTTCCCAATGTATAAGGTCGCTGGTCGAGGCATGGGCCCACTGGTGCGCGCCCATGTCCCACTTGCTGTGGTGATGACGGCGGTCAACCAGATAATAAAGATGGAAGCGTCCATTATGGAAGAAAGGCATGCAGTCGCCGACATGGACATTGTGTCCGCGCGGACGCCAGTATTGGGACAAGGAGGTCTGCGGTCCGAGAATGCGATCTTCGCGAATGGCAGGAGCGCCGAATCCGTCCACCAGGCCTGCGATCTCCGCATCGTCCAATGACCGGTTCCATATTGCGACATGCCTGATGCTTCCATGGAAGCCGGCAACTCCGGCTTCCGCGTCGTCCCTGGATCCAACGAGCAGCTGTCCTTCCGCGGGCGGGATGGATCCCATCGGCCATTCCTCGTCGACGAGGACTCCGTCGATGAAGAGTTCAAGTTTATATCCATAATAGCGTATCACTACGTCGTGCCAGTCCCGGGGTGCGGCGGATTTGGCAGGTATCGAGAGCTGGAGCGGTTTTTCCCTGGCATCGGTCGCAAGTTCGGCGATCAGCGAATTCTGAGTTCCAACCATTCCTCCATAAATGCGCACGGCTGTTCTTCCCCCTCCTTGGCAGCTTATTATGTCCCCGTCCCATGAATCTCCGACCGCACGGAGCCTGATGCAGACGGTCAGCGCCTTTCCTCCGATATTGGCATTGACTGATGCCTTGGGATCGTTCTGGCGCCAGACGGCAGCTGCGGATTCAAACACCTGCTTCATTTTATTCATATGTGATATGATTCCTTTCTTTTATCTGTCCGAAGAATACGGCGGAAAGAAGCGCAGCGCTATGGAATTTTGCGATAAAGCATTGTACTTTTGAGACAATTTGAGGGTTTTTAAGGATAAATAGCATGTACTTATAGAAGAACGACGGGTGGTTGGATTTTTGGATGGATGGATGATTGGGTTGAATACAATCAAGACAATTTCCTTATTGTTTGCGTATTAAATAAAGGTTCATTTTTTAAATTTTCATATGTATTTCATACCCATCCATCCAACAATCCATTCATCCAATCATCCAAGGAATATCTATGAAACCTGAAGCCATCATCTATGTCGAGCCGCGCGACTTCCGCAGCAGGCCGATGCCGAACATCACGCAGACCATACGTGGAAACGGCGCGGAGTTCTCCATATCCTGCGACTTCATCTGTCCGTCGTTCTCCCATTGGAAGGAGACGAAGACAATCCGCCATCCGTCGCCGCCGTTTGCAAGGATATTCCTGATGGAGAGAGGAACTGTCAGGATTGAGACAGGCTCCGGAGTCCGCATCCTCAAAAAGGACAGGATATATTTCCTGCCGCCGGAGCAGCCGTTCGAGGCGACATACCACAAGGGGACCAGGATCAAGGCGTTCCATCTCTATATCAGCGACGGATTCGGGTTCCAGATGGCTGCAGATCTGAAGGGGATTCCGGAGATTTCAGACAAAAGGATGTTTGACGCGATATTCGCTGTGATCGGAAACGGGGAGGACGCTGTATGCCAGGCATCGGTATTCCAGGCGGTTGTGGCGTTCTGCCGTCCATTGTTCCCCGAGCTGGAGAGACGGGCGCAACTCAGTCCGAACCAGAAAAGGGTCTTTGACATCATATCCGGATCTGCGCCCGGGGAACTGCGCGTGGGAAAGCTTGCGAAACAGCTGCATACGACCCGCGCCGCGCTGTCAAAGAGCTTCGAACGCCAGTTCAAGGTGCCACTGAAGAGATATATGCAGGACAGCGCCACGCACAGGGCGAAGAAGATGCTGCTGAATCCAGATCTGACGGTTGCGGAGATCGCGTTCAGCCTCGGCTACAAGGATCCGGCCTACTTCCAGAGAGTCTTCAAGAAGGAGGTCGGACTGACACCCCTGTCCTACCGAATCGGACAGAAGCACGGGGGATGATAAAATGCCCTTGAAAATTTCCAAATAATTTTATTCTGATAGCTTGACAACGTCCGTCGTCAATGGTATAATCCCAGACATAAGCCAAATCGTATAGGCACTTTTTAGAATAGTATAAGCAATATAAACATAAGCCAGTTAGAAATATATCGTCATTCAATGCCAATTCGTTTTGGCATTATATAAAAGGTTGAAAAATGGCCATCAATCAAAGAGACATTGCAAAGCTTCTGAACGTGAGCCAGTATACTGTCTCAGTCGCCTTTGGCAGCGAAGGAAGAATAAGCGATGAAGTCCGGAAGAAAGTCCTGGAGACCGCCAGGAAATATGACTACCGCCCGAACAGACTGGCATCCGGGCTCCGCGGATCGACCACCCGGACGATAGGCATAATATGGGATTTCGCGGATCTCTGGGCGGGTGATACAGTTATCGCCATGGATCTCTTTGAACGGCTACAGGCGCATGACTATACGATCTGCCAGTTCCAGATCCATCCTGACGCCGAAGTTATCTGCAGTCACATAAATGAGATGCTGTCCAGGAACGTCGACGCCATAGTAATGAGGGCCATACCATCCCATCTGACAAATCCCAGGCTGATAAGTCTACTCGAATCGGTACCTGCAGTTGTCGCAGTATGCCGCGAGGATGTGGATCTTTTCCCTGGGGACATAGTAGTGCACGACCGCAACATGGCGATAGAACAGGTTGCCAGACATTTTGCCGGTACAGGAAGGAAGCGTCCGGCGATGATGCTGGACATAAACGAGGAATCCAACCCGTCAAAGTTCAAGGCGTTCCGCGAGCAGTGCCTGCGCCTGGGAATTGAAGATCATCCTCACATGCTGCTGGAACTCGGATGTCCCATGGATCCGGACCACATTGGCGACATGCACACTGAGGCTGTCCGACGGTACTTACCCGGGAAGCTGGACGTGGACGCCATTTTCTGCTTCAACGACATCGGGGCTTTCCATGTGATGCGCGAACTGCAGGACCGCGGACTGAGGATACCTGAAGATGTCGCAGTCGTAGGATTCAACGACAACGTGATCGGGAAACTGTGGCGCCCCGCCCTCTCAAGCGGCGACAGGAAGCCACACGAGGTCGCGCAGCATGTCGAAGATCTGCTTATGAGAAGGATTAAAAGTCCCGGAGGAAATCCTGAACGCCGCGTCGTGCATATGGAATTCCTGAGGCGCGAGTCAGCAGGATAAGTACAATGGAATTAAACGATTGACGGAAGGGGTGCCGTACATGATCAGGAGATTCACATTGATCGAGCTGCTGGTGGCTGTGCCCGCCATAGCCATGAATCCGCAGCAGCGGATTAAGGCGACGGCGAGAGCAATCTCGATGGCGTTTACCCTTATCGAGTTGCTCGTGGTGATCGCGATAATTTCCATCCTGGCCGCCCTGCTGCTCCCCGCCCTGTACAGGGCGAAAGAGGTTGCAAAATGCATCGTCTGCGCAGGCAACCTGCGTCAGATCGGGATCGCGGAAAGCATCTACATGGTCGATTTCAGCCCGTATATACTTCCGTACAGCAGCGACGGAGTCGGGTGGAGCGACAATGAGGCTTTCAGGGATGCCATGAACGCACCGAAAAACAGTTCCAGCTTCCCAATAGGGATATTATGCCCGAACTCATATGCAGTGATACACGCAACTTCGAATTTCGCCGGTATGGGCAGAAGCTACGGACGCAACCACGAGAACACACGGCGTCCCGAATACGGTGATTACAGGTCGGCATATATCGCGGTGAACAAGGTCAACAGCCCTTCCATACATCCCCTAGACATGGATGCCATGGCCGGCGGCGAGACGACGATGAACGACTGCGGCGCCTACATCGACGAGGAGAATCCTTCAAGCTCTGCCAAATACGGGGCCACCGCATACCGCCACTACAACAGGCCTGTCCGAAGTTCGTCATCCAGCGCGAACGTCCTCTACTTCGACATGCATGTGCAGACGACTTCCCGGGAATACCTGACCGGCAAATATATGGACTGGGCGACCGAAACGCAGCGCATATGGCTGTACTGGTGGAAGTGATGGGCAACAAATACGAAACTGGAAACTGGAAACTTGTAACTGGAGAAGAGAAATCCGGTCTGCAAGATGCTGGAAACAGTCGTCAGTCGCCGGTCGCTTGTACTGAGCAAGGGCGAAGGTTCAGCCAGCAGGAAGTATTCAGAGTTTCAAGTTTCAAGTTTCGAGTTTC
>CAZDNQ010000347.1:0-5424 GCA_964506605.1 uncultured Victivallis sp.
AAGTATTGCGTTCAAAAGCGCCTGGTTCGGTGCGTTTATCCTGTTCACGATAAAGCCGGGGATGTCTTTCAATACCTTTACAGGGAACTTGCCGCATTTTTCAGCAACCCAACTCCTCGTACGCAGTTCAAGTTGGTCTTTTGCCACCTTGCGATCTGACATTGGCGACAAGATTTGATTGTACTCGTCTCTTGTAAGGTGCCCCGATTCCACAAAGGATTTCAGCGTGTTTTTGACCAGACAAAACCCAGTTGGCGAAATATTCATAACCGCTCTCCCAAAAATCAATTTAATGTTACCCCGAAGCAATTAGGCTCGGGAACGGCGTGTTTCGATTTTCGGATCGGTCATTATTATTCATAACAAGCACGACAGTGCTAACAATGAACAAAAGGACCGAGTGCGCAAAGGCACAATTCGGGAATTCGCTCTTCGTAGAGACAAGGATCAACCTTGTCATTTTTCGTAAGTTCGTAATGCGCAGTTTTAAGTCTTGATTGATTGGACTACTCAATGAATTAATTATACTGCGCTGGCGTAAAATGTCAAGAAGAAATTATTTTTTTACATGACAGAAGTGTTAATTGCTCCACTTTTCAATCATAAATGCATCAGTATATTGCGATTTCTATCCTGAAATACTGTAAGCGCCCCCATTGAAAATGCATGACTATGCATGTGTTTTATAATCAGCTACCTATACCTGTTTTGACCTCATTTGCGCTGGTGTATTATTGGTGTATTATCTTGAATTCCATTGAGAAAAGACAAAAAATGACAAAGGTCGACAAAAGAAACAATTTTGTGGCTAATTATCAAATTGTATATTATTTTTGAGTTGAATGTTTTGTCACTTTACCAGATCCTAAGTCTGGCGCGTCTGCCAATTCCGCCACCCGCGCATGGGAACTATGCAATTCAAAAAAAATAACTTACCACGGCAGGACATTATTTGCTAACGTAATTCGCCCACTTGATAATTCCCCGGCGCCATATTATATTGGAAAAATTTATGTTTCATTTACGGCGTTAAGGGGGATGCCTGATGCCAATTAAGTTTAAAATTATTGCCATTCTCGTGGCAGCCATTTCATTCGGCGTTTTATCCAGCTCCGTCTACGCTGGTCCGCAGCTTTCGCTCAAGAACATCTCCGAGCAGGGTGTCAAGATCTACACCGAGAAGATGGAGGCGTATGCTCCGATGGACATCGCCGCCTTCGAGAAGGAAGCGGAGGAGAAGTTCCCTTTATACAATATTGGGGACGAAGTAACTCTCAACTTCAAGCGAGGTATTGCAAAGGGCAAGTTCTACAGCTTCGACGGGCAGTACATCAAGATAGGTTCGTCGACCGTGCCGGTCGTAGACATCGATTCCACGACCCTTTCAAAATTCTCCAAGGAGGAGAACAAGAAGCTCCGCACGCAGCTTGTCAAGCTCGGCAAGGACAGCTACAACGCAAAGAAGCTCGAACTCCGCGAGAAGCTCCTGGAGGAGCTGCTTGCCCAGTACCCTGCGATCAACGAGGTTGAAATATCCAGGCTTTTCAAGAACATCGCCGACAAGGATGCAAAGGCGAAGTATGCCGGAGCGTTCAAGACCCTCTACGAAGCCGCCCTCCCCCTGAAGGAGACGCGCGAGGACTTCATGAAGCACCTTCCGGAGGATTTCCTCAAGAAGAATCCCGAGCTCGCGATCGAGGACGATCTGTTCATCCTGAAGGCCGAAAAGGAAGCACATGAGAAGAAGGAGAAGGAACTTGAGGAGAAGAGGATTGCCAAACTTGAGGCCAGGAAGATGTGCCCGAGGTCGGCGACGCCGGCATTCGAGCCTGATGGCGGGATGTTCGATCCCAGCAAGCCTGTGAAGATCACCTGCTCCACGGAAGGCGCCGACATAAGATATACACTCGACGGTTCGGAACCGAACGAGGAATCCGCCCTTTACAAGGAACCTCTGATGCTTCCGAGCCCGCTTCCGCTGAAGGCGAAGGTCTTCCATAAGGAATTCAACGACAGCGACACCGGCGAGATCGGCACGTGGGCGGGCGGCCTATATGCGTCTTATTTCGAGTGGATGACATTCCGCGGCAAGACAATTGAGAAGGTCGATCCAAACATCAACTTTGACTGGGGCGGCAAATCACCTGTCGAAGGCATCCCTGCGGATCTTGTATCAGTCATTTGGACCGGACAGCTCCTGCCAAAGACAAGCGAGACATATACGATATATCTTACAGTTGACGACGGCGCCAGGCTCTGGCTCGGAGACAGGCTTCTCATTGACGCCTGGAAGGAACAGGCACCAACCGACTACGAGGCGACGATTGCCCTTGAGGCAGGCAAGAAATACGACATCAAGCTGGCCCTCACTGAAGTCCAGGGGCAGGTTTCAGCCAAGCTTCAGTGGAGCAGCCCGAAACTCAACAAGCAGATCATTCCACAAGACTGCTTCGTCCCGGAGGGCAAATACGTGAACGAGCTCAAGCAGTGGAACGCAAAGAACAGCGCTTCCGAATATCTCAACCGTGCAAAACAGAAGAATCCAGGAAGCTATATGGACAACTACAAGCTGCCGGTACATGGTGGACAGCAGCGATATGACAAGCTCGGAATAAAATAACGGAGTGCCGGCGTTACGCCGACATTGGATCATCTTATGAACGAAGATCAGAAAAAATCAGTGACGACCATTGTGGTGATAATCATCTTCCTGCTGATTCTCGTCGTCGTACTTTACTTCCTCTTCGGCGGCAAGAAACAACAGCCCCAGGCTGCAGCTGTCGCAGCACAGACAACCGTATCATCACCGAAGGAAGCACCAAAGAAACAGGAGCCGGAATTCACCGAAAAGACGGAGAACTACGATACCGGCGAGCTCAAGGCCAAGTATTTCGTGTATACAGCGAAGCCGGAGATCAGGCACAAGGTCTACAAGGAATTCTACAAGAGCGGCAAGATCAAGATCGAATACACATACAAGGACAATGTGATCGACAGCCCTTACGACTACTTTTACGAGAATGGCGCAAAGGCGATGGAAGGCATGGTCAAGAACGGCGTCAGGGAAGGCGTCTTCACCGAATATCATCCCGACGGAAAGAAAAAGTTCACCTATTCATTCAAGAACGGGAAGCTTGACGGCAAATGGCAGGAGTTCTTCGACGACGACAAGTCGACACTCATGACCGAGAAGAATTATTCCAACGGCGAGCTGACCGGCCCCTTCCAGTATATGTCCCGCGACGGAAAGGTGAAGATGTCCAAGGATTTCGGAGCGCCGAAGCCAGCGCCCCAGCCACCCGCCGCCGACAAACCTGCTGCCGCTCCTGCGACCGCCCCCGCTGCGGCTTCCGCAGCTCCGGCAAAACCGGCGCCTCCAACTGTCCCGCCAGCCCCCCCGGCAACAGCACCGAAACCTGCAGTCCCTGCCGCTCCAGTTAAATAGCAGTCCCGTTTGATGTAAAGCTCTTGGAGTTCACAACCTCATTTATGTCTTATTTTCAGTAAACCATTAGAAATAATGGAGCTATGAAAGAATACCTCCAGGGAAATTCCATTCGGAATGTTGCACTTCAACAGCAATTTGGATCACAATGAAATCTCGGACACCATATGAAATAGTTACGGCGCTTATGGCGCTGGCACTTTGGTTTACTGTTATTGCAGTGCAGGTTGTCAAAGGTGGCAGATGGGCGTGGTCTCTTCAGTACATTCTACTGAGCTCGCCAATAGCGATTGTCACTACAATTTTTCTCTGCCGCTTCAGGGTTGCACGTAAAAAGCCAGTATCGTATGGCACGTTGCTTGCCGGACCTTTTGGTTCTTCTCTCCTGGTGATATTGTGCTATCGTTTTTACTATAATGGGTGGAGCATCTTCACATCCAGCTACTGGCATAATCTCAAGGGTGGCTGGGACGGGGTTTTGTGGGAGCTGGCACTTGTAGGAGGTGTCAGCGTACTGCCAGCGATAGCAATTGTGCTCTATTACCAAAGACGAAGCAAGACAAATGAGACGCCTGTGGACGAACAACACCGGACGGCAATACCCGAAGGGCTCATACGGTCGTGGCGATGGGCTATCGAACTGTTCTGCTCCATTCTTCTGCTCTTGTTCTGGATTTTGAGATTTGGCGGACCTGAAATGAATGACCTTGTGATATTAATCAACTTTGGTTCATGCATCATGCTTCTGCTGCTCGTAACTTCATTGCCTTCTTTTAGACATCACTGGAGACATGGTCTCTTCGGGCTCGTTGTGTTTTTTGCATGGTTCGTGACCCTGTTCTGTTATCCTCCGCTATAACGCATTCATGTTCTTCCTGAGAAGCATTTCCTGCCACTCCCATCTAGGAGGCTGAAGATTAGAGTCCTATTCGTGTGATTCGTGGGCAGGTTCTTATTTGGCGAAGAGGGTCATGGCGGTCGCGCGGGTGACTTTCAAATTCACGAGATCTCCGTTCCTGATTCCCGGGACAGGCTCGAAGACTACCACCTTGTTTGAACCGGAGCGCCCGCACCATCTCTCGGAGTTCCGCTTGCTCACACCTTCGACCAGGACCTCGACAGTCTTTCCGACGCTCATCCTGTTGTGCATCTCCGTCGTCCTTGCGAGATCCGCAAGAAGAATCTGGTTGCGCTCCTCCTTGACCTTCTGCGGGACATCGTCCTTCATCTCTGCGGCCTTTGTCCCTTCGCGCGTGGAGTACTTGAAGATGTAGGCGTTGTCATACTCGACAGCCTCCATCAGCCTTCTTGTGGCGATGAAGTCCTCTTCAGTCTCGGTCGGAAAACCTACGATTATATCGGTTGAGAAGGTTATTCCCGGCGCCTTGGCCTTTAGTGAGTTAACGACTGAAAGATATTTCCCGGCGGTATAATGGCGGTTCATCAGTTTCAGGATCCTGTCGGAACCGGACTGCATCGGCAGATGCACGTTCTTGCAGACTTTCGGAATTGAAGCAACCGCATCGATGAGTTTCTCGTTGAAATACTGCGGATGCGGCGAGGTGAAACGGATACGGACAAGTCCTTCTATCTTGTTCAGGCCTGAAAGAAGTTCCGCAAAAGGGGAATCTTCTGTCTGCTCCCCCCTGCCCTCAAGACCGTACGCCGCGATATTCTGTCCAAGCAGGACAATCTCCTTTATTCCGGAATCGACAAGCGATTTTGCCTCATCAAGTATCTCTGCCGGGCCGCGGCTGCGTTCGCGTCCTCTGACATACGGGACTATGCAGTAGCTGCAGAAACGGTTGCAGCCCCGCATCACGGAGATGAAAGCCGAGATCTGGCTTTCGGAATGCAGGTGGCCTGATAGGCTTTCCAGGATTTCGGTGTCAGCCTCCACTGCGACCACATGCTTTCTCTTTGATATTATTGAGGACACGATTTCCGGTATCCGGTGGAACTGGTCGGTTCCGGCGACG
>CAZDNQ010000348.1:0-5400 GCA_964506605.1 uncultured Victivallis sp.
AACCTTCTCATAAACTTCTTTAGAAATGATCTGTGATTCTGTCCCAACACCGGCTTTCCTTGCATCAGCTTTCTCTGAATAAGCCTTGTCGCAGATTATTAGAACATGGGTCACGCCTGGATCTGTGACCATTCTCTCCATGAAAACGAACTTGTCGTGCCCTTCCTTAAGGTCATAGATATCAAGAATCACATCAATTCCGTCTGCTACAAGCTGTTCCGCCCACTGTCGAACAAGTGATTGATGGGCAGAAGAAGTCCAACTATATGAAATAAACACTTTGGGCTGCATTGTTGTTTCCTTTTATTTACCAAATGCCATTTTTCGGGATATTTATTCCCTGCACAGTTCTCCCAACTTGCCTTCGATGAGGCCCAAGTCCTTTTCCGATATGGAACCGGGGCGGCCATGATTGACTATCCGGTCGAACAGCCTCTTCTCGTTTGTCACATAACACTTGTCGATCAGGAATTCCGGAATGCCTTTCAGTTCCTGTCCTACAAGGCATAGTGTTCCCTGAATCCATAGTTTTCCAATTCCCGGAATGCCTTCAAGGTATTCCTTCAGTGATATTGCCTGCCCCTTGAGCTGCTCCAGAGGATCCTTCGGATACGCCTTCCTGTCATATGCCAGCTTCCCGTCCTTATATTCCATCAGTGTGTTCCATTTCTTGGTCTCAATCAGGATGATTCCGTATGGACTGAGAACGATGTGGTCGATGTCCCATTTGCAGTCAGGAAGGTTTACTGAATGGAACACGACATATTCAGGGGGAAGGAAGGTCAACTCTGCTGCAACTGCATTCTCGCCCTCAATGCCTACATCGTAGGCTGTCATCTCGGCTTCCGTTTTTTTCATGAGCTTGTTCAGGAGATACGCTCCGAATAGCAGTAGAAAAATGGCAAGAGTATCGAGAAGCAGGATGTAATCGAGAGATTTAGGAAAATATTTTATAAAAGATATGGCAATGAAGATTCCTACGCATACGAAATCGGCAATAAGGAATACCAGTAGCGGCCTGACACCTCTAATCCACTCCTCATGCCTGCTGTCCTTGCAGTTTCCGGCCGGGATTCCATACGTCTTGGCAAACTGCTTGCGGATTTCACTGAGGTTGTTCATGTTATTTACCGGGGTTGGAATCCTTCTTGTCTTGAGGCACCTTGGCTCCTGCATAGCTATTTTTGTCAACTTCCGTGAACTTGGCACTGTTAAGGAACTCCAAGATTATCTTTGAGGGAATAACTTGGCATAGGCCGGTGTTTTCCTGGAAGATAATCCTTGGCTGTTTAGTAAGCTGGCTGATAGCAACATCTTGAAAAGGAAGGTATCCAATAACCATCCCTATCAATTTATTCTCCTGGATGACATTGGTTTTGAACTCTTTGCCAAGGGGGATCAGGGGGACGTAAATCACAGGACCGCCGCTATTGCCAGGGAAAATAAATGCATCAATCAGAAGAGGTTCAACAAGAGATACTATTCCTTGCCTAACAATCGGAGCTGAGTATGTCTCCATCCTAAGACCAAGAGGGAAGCCCATAACATAGACGTTCGCTCCGGCTTCAGGATTGACTTTCAGAACTGAATTCAACGGGATGCTGGCTATATCGTTATCATCGCCCCATATCATCATCCTGGCCGCTATGTCAACAGTGTCAGACCAGATCCATCCTGTTTTCGCCACTGACAGTACATACGCCTCTGAAACAGGGTCGCTGTTCTTTCCTTTTCTGTTAAGACGATAGACCAAATTTTCCTTGACCTTCTTTGCCTGTTCATCATAAATCACATGTTTTGCAGTGAAAAGTGCACAATGCCCGAGCGGCGATTGGAGCAGGAATCCTGTCCCTTGGGGTATATAATTTGTTCCCTTGTCATTTTTCGATTCAACCTCGATCGAAATCAATGTCTTAAGCCAGCTGCCATCCAAGTATGATGTTTTTTCCTGCCCATATGATTGAAGGGCAATGGAAACAAGCACGCAGAAGGTGAACTTTAGAATTATTTTCATAGTAAATATTCCTTTGTATTATTCAGACAGTTTCCCTGTTATGATTTTCCAGAAATTATCAGCCAAATAACCCAAAACTGAGCAAAGCGAAAATGCTGATGTGTAAAAGTAAATTCCATGGTCAAACTTTAAATACCCTAATATTGAAAAAACACCGGCAGAAACAAATATCAGAAGGACAGGGTAATAACGCATGTATTCGCGAGGAAATGACTTGTGTTCATTTTTGAACCGCAAACGACTTAAAAGAAGAAATCCAAATCCAAATAGACTTGAAGCAATGCAAAACAGGAATTTTAAAAGCATTCTGTAATCATTGCATGCAAGATTCTTAAGCGCTCCAAGATTGAAAATTATAATAAACGAAAATAAGATTGTTGCAAAAATCATAAACACCCATCCGAACATGCATCTGTATGGATGAAAATGACCATCTATGTTATCCTTCATTAGACTCCTGAAAACAGAATGCAATATCTTTGGATATCCATCTTGCCCTTTTTTAAATAATTCAAGCATATTTCAATCCCCTTCCACGATTCTGATTTCATCTTCCGTGAGCCCGTAGAGTTCATATACGAGCCGGTCGATCTCCTTGTCGGTTGCCTCGATCTGGCGCTGGAGCGCTGTCTTGATATTGGGCTCCTTTGCCTCCGAGAGCTTCTTGTTCAGTTCAAGCATTTTGGTGACAAGAGGAGAAATAGTATCGTGTTTAGGAGAGCATGGGATTGGGATTTGAGATACATACATAGGCTTGTATTCATAATAACCGCCTTGCTTGGTAGAGGATATTGAATGAATAAAATGGTCTGCCGCCTTTGAATTCAAAATCCCTAGAAGATAAAGGCTGTCACTTGCAATAACTGAAGTCTTGTCATTTGAATAAATTTTCCTATTATCGAACGCATAGGAGGCCTTTTGAATTATACAGGGTATGATAATTTTGGGCTTTTCAAATTCAGAATAGTATTTACATTCTCTAAGCTCCCACCAGTAATTGCCCTTATCATAACGGGCTTTCGCTTTTTCTTCAAAAGGTGCAAGATGCTTGGCGATGGAGGGGAAGTTCTTGCTAATAAAGTCCCATGGTTTTTCAGCTCCTCTGTTCAAGTCAGTCCGCCCCTTGGGGAATAGTACAAGATATTTGTCGTTTGTTATATTCTGGTAGCGTTTTATATCCTTGCCCATGAGGAACGGCTTGATAACCTCTGCTGATTTCGCATCTTCTTTTATGAGGCGGTTGCGAGTTTCACTGTCAATAATAAAGGCTTCATTGAGTCCAGTTTTTATTCCGTAATAAATTTCACCCTTCACATATTCCCCGAGGGGAGTTCCTGATTTGCGAAGCTTTTCAAGAAGGTTCTGATTCTCCTGATTCACCAATGCCCAGCCATTATCGTCAAGGGAGGTCTTTTTTAGCGGGAATGAATTATCTTTTACAAATCCATTTAGATTCACGAAATCTAGATTTGCGATGTTCGCAACTTTAAATTCCGAATTCGGTTTCGCCTTTTTAATGCGAATAATGCATGGATATGTCGTTGCATTCTCAAAGACGGGCAAATCGCCGAAGTCTGTAATTTCTTCAATGCATTGCTGCTTCAGCCATGTTCTCAGAGGCTTGCCATAGTTGGCTCTCATCCATTTATTTGCTACGATGTAGCTGAAATAGCCACCTTCATGCAGGAGAGACACGCCTTTTTCAATGAAATACGTGTAAAGATCAGCAGTTCCGGCAAAGGTCTTGTAATGGGTCTGGGCATATCCTTTGAACTGTTCGCCAAGCGTCTCCTGTCTGACATACGGCGGATTCCCGATGACGGCATCGAAGAGTGCAAGCACTCCTTTTGCGGCATCCACGCGAGGCGAGGATGCAAATGGGAATTCCTTTTTCCAGTCAAAGGCGTTCACACGGAGCATCTCCTCCTCGTTGAAGAGGTCGCCTTGTTTGTTCTTATAAAAGTCGGAGCCGATCAGGGAGTTTCCGCACTTGATGTTCTGTCCGAGATCCGGAAGGGCACGTTCACGGAATTCCAGTCCGAGGATGTTCTCCTCGTTCTCGCTTTCAAGAACTTTCAGCAGAAGGGACAGCTTCGTGACCTCCACCGCCTGAGAATCGATATCCACGCCGAAGACATGGTCAAGTAGTATCCTCTTCCTTTCACTAATGGTGAGTTTCCAGTCGCCCTTTGCTCCAAGCCTGACCTTCGGATTCTTTCCCCTGGACCATTTTTCAGAGTTCTGGCCGTACTGCTTCAGATACCAGTCGAGGAGGTATTGGTATGCAACGATCAGGAACGATCCTGAGCCACAGGCTGGGTCGAGGATTCGGAGCGGAATCTTGCTGTCAACCTTCCTCTCCTCAAGGAGCTTTCCAACTGTGTTCTGGACAATGTAGTCCACAATGTAGGTTGGAGT
Source organism: uncultured Victivallis sp. (assembly GCA_964506605.1). Classification (GTDB taxonomy): domain Bacteria; phylum Verrucomicrobiota; class Lentisphaeria; order Victivallales; family GWF2-50-93; genus GWF2-50-93. Next base: position 4,433 of record CAZDNQ010000348.1, read on the forward strand.
ATAATAGACTCCTCCCGCCTTCCGGACTTCCGGCTTCTCCTCGACTTTCGCCTGGTGCCCATCGGTCAGCCGGATCACTTTTCCAAGGAACTGCTCATATACCTGGCCGAGGATATCGGAAGGCAGAACCGAGAACTCATACGGGCTCTCAGGATAGTAGAGACCACTGATTATGTCTTTGAGTACCTTGTCGTCAATCTTGAGGGTGGGAGTGAGGCTGTCGACTTCCTCGGGGCGGTCCTTCTCCTGGGAGAAATGGAAGAGCCCGGAGTTGTACTTGTCATCAGCCGTCCGGAAATGCTGGACAAGCCTGGTGTATATGCCTGCACCGTTCAGCGAACCGAGCTTGCCGTAGTTTTCAACGCCTCGGTCCTCGCAGATGCGCAGGAAGATGATCCTGTCAATGGTCTTCTGGACAGCAAAGTTGAGTTCCCTTGTGGAAAGCTGCGGATTTCGCAGGGCTATGTTCTTTGCCAGAGTGTCCCGCCATCTTTCAATCTCCTCGAGGAAGGCATCATCCACCGATGCCGTGCCTTTCTTGCCCTTCATGCCCTCGGCATACTTGTCGAATGAGCCCTTGAGTATCGATTCCGGGGAAAAAATGGTCGCAATGTCGTTCCATTTCTCTGGGAATTTGTCATATGTCAGGTACATAATCCTGCCTGTGGCGGGGGAATCGTTCTTGTTCGGCTTGGCGCGGCAGTCATAGACAGCAAACTCGTCGAAGTCGGTCAGGATGCTCAGCGGCAGCTTTGATGACCAGGCATATCTTCTGAGCTGGAAGGCGGGATGGATGGCCTCCTTGATGTTTACGGAGGGTTTCTTGGCTTCGGTAAAGAACTTCCTCACTCCGCCTATGCGGAAGCAGTAGTCCGGGGCATCGATTGTGGGGCCGACCCTGATTGCGTCCTCGTGGATGACATCCTTGTAGGCTTCTGCATAGCCCTTCTCGTTGTTCACGTCCCAGC
>CAZDNQ010000349.1:0-5368 GCA_964506605.1 uncultured Victivallis sp.
TCCACAATGTAAACCCTGTCAGCGCAATAAGATACAAAGTTTTTATAAATGGCGAACAGTATGGCGGCGAGGAAATGGTCGGCGACGGCGTCGGCGTCGCGACAGTCCACGGAAGCACCGCCTACTACCGCAGCATAACCCACAGCGTATTCAGGGTCGGTATCGGACTCGCCTTCTCGAACAGCACAGAGGTCACAAACCATCTTGTGCTTCCCGAGGACACCCCGATAAAGATCTGCCTGACCCGCGGCCCCGGAGTTTTGGTCGCGGACAACGCCCCTGAAATGCTTGAGATGAAGGCGGGCGATTCGGTATCTATCAGCAAGATCCGCGAGACGGCTGTCATCTACGGGCTGGAAATCTTCATGTGCCCGAAATGCCGCAAGCTCAGGCATCCGAGGGAGTGATTCCGTCCTTTGAAACGAGCTAGCCCGTATTATTCAAGACTCGTGAATAATACACCGCTACGCAGACGTGCTCTCATTGCAGGACGGCGAGGAAGTTCATATTGATTGCTCTCCGTGATCCAGAAATTCAAATTCCACAGGCGTGACGCCTGTGCCGCTTTTAAAAAGGAAAGCTGGCAGTCGGACAAGTTCCGACTGCCAGCCGTTTTCAAAAGCTTTAGGGTACCCTTTAGAATTACTTCAGTTGTCAGGTTCGTTGCCAACAGCCAATCCCACACCGTTGGACAGCACGATGGTGCCATTCAGCTTGCCCGCCGGAAGCTTGGTTGGAATTGTAACAACCGCCTTGCTTGCGCCTGTCTCGCAGTTCATGTATGCCGGTTTGCCATAGACGTCCACATAACCCGCGGTGGCATCTACCGGAGTCGGTTTGAGCAACGTCATGGGCTGCTGTTTGATCTGGTTGTTGATATCAGTGTATTCGCGCCAGACCCTTGGTGCCTTTGTCCCGAACCACTGGCCGGCAATCACCAGAGTCTCATTCCCTTTTTCAGTCTTTTCGCCGGGCGTTATTCCGGTTATGACAGGCGCGGCCAGCGCCACCGGATGGACGGATTGGTCATTGGCCTCATGGCTGACAAGGCGGAGATCCATGGTAAGATCCTTTTGGTTGTCTGGATTTTGCAACCAGACGGCGGCGCTTGCGCCCTGTTGCTGCGCGTTCTTGAATGCCGTGGAGTTATAAAGCAGGATTTTCTTTGTCCACAGACATTCCACCGAGGGCACTCCGGCAATCTCCACCTTTGTCAAAACGGTGGCGTTGGCCGCCAATCCATTTTTAACAGCGGTGTCATACTTGGTATACACCTTCGGCTTGATCATGAATTTTCCCGGGACCGGAAGCCCAGTGATTTCGGTGGCTTCAATCACGAATGCCATGCCGTAGGCCAGCTTTGCCCCGTTGGATACGAAATCCTGTCCGGGCTGGTTTGCTCCTGATATGGTGACTGGCAGGTCGGCCGGTACGAAGACGTAGCCGGTCAGGGATGGAGTAACGGTATAGGCGCCATCCACCAGGTTCACAAACGAGTATGCACCGCTGCTGTCAGTGGTCGTTGTCGCAGACGAGTCTCCGGACAGCGTGACTATGACATCTTCAACTACGGTCCCTGTAATTGTCCCGCTGATGGAATATGTCCCCGGCACCACGGCAGTAGCCACAAAATTCTCTCCGGTCTGGCTGGCGCCCGAGATTGTAACAGAACTGCTGGTCGGTTTGAAGGTGTAGCCAGCCAGCGATGGCGTGATGACGTACTTGCCGTTTGCGAGGTTCGCAAATGAGTAGGCGCCGGCGACGTTGGTCGTCGTTGTGCCGGCGGAGGCTCCGGAAAGCGTCATTGTCACACCGTTTTGAACATCGCCCGAGACGGTTCCGCTGATGGAGTTGGTCGAGGAACTGCCGGTAATGCCCAGTTCCCAGGTAATTGAGTAGTTCGCACCTAACGCGAAGTCAGGGCTGAAATTCGACCATCGATCATTGAACGGGGAGAGATAGCCCTGCATGTTGGTCAATTCGGCCATGACCTTCCAGAAGGGATCGTAGAATTCCTGTCCGCCCGCCCATGCTTTTTCGAAGAGCTTCTGCGTGGAATCCGCCCGCGACATGGTATTGAACCAGTACATCGTCGCTCCGGGAGAGACATCCTTGATCTTGTCGGCATACAAGTCGCTTCCCAGGAGGCCAGTAGCCATGCTGGCGCTGACTGAGGCCAGCATGGTCGAGACGATGGCGTTCTGCGCACCCGACATGGCAAAGTCACCGGTTCCAGTGACTACGGGGCCGCTGCCGAGGCTGTTGAGCATTGCCGCGCCGGAATAAATCACGCCATCAGTCCATAGGCCGGTCACAGTCGTCGTGCTGTCGTACGGGAGGATCGCATTGTTGGCCGCGACGATGATCTCGCCTGTTGTAGCTGCGCCGGCAGTCGGGTCGGCCACCCAGTTCGGGGCGCTCGGGTTGGTGCCCACGCGGATGTCATGGATGTTCAGGCCGTATCCGTTCACGGAGTCCCCTGTGACGCTGAGGTAGCCCGAATAACCGCCATTTCCAGAATAATCTATGAACCATCCATTAATGCCGTTCTTGAACTGGGAGATCTCGTTGTCCTTGAGGAATTGCAGATAGTCATTAAAGGAGGGAGCGTAGATGTACATGCTGCGCAGATTATTCGTGGGCCCTGATGTCCAGAACTTTGACGAGCCTATCCAGCGGTTGGGAATGGTTTTACCGGACACGGTGGGAACCAGGGGCCCCCAGCCCACCTCGCCGGAAGACGGGTAGTTGCTGTTTTTCGGTCCAACCGGGGCGTTTGGCATCGCATTTTGAAGGGCTTTGATGATATCCGCCGCCTGCGTGCCGGTTGGGAAGGAGGCTTGATCCGTCTGCACACCAGCCGCATTCTTGATGGTCAGGCATGTCGGGAAGGAAACGGAGTCTTCATATGACATATCTGCATTGTCATATACGTTGCCTTTTACTGTCCACTCGGCCACGGCGTAGGGGACATTTTGATCGAATACTCCCGGGCCATTGGTTCCGGAGAAAGGGTTTGAGGAACCCAACCCGGCGTAGACCTTGGTGCTGTTGCAACCTACCGCCAGCTTGAATTTTCCGTCTTTGACGTTGCTGAGCTGTATAGATTGCGCATTCTGCACGGTCTGCTTTACGCCTTTGTTGTCAGTGTACGTTACAGCGGCAAAGGTGTTCATGAAATATAGCCAGACCTGGTCGTCAGTATAGTAGGTGGAAAAGTAGTTTGCCGGATCGGTGGGATTGGTGATGTTATTGAAGTTGTTGATGATCTGCAGCGTTGCCTGCGCACGGGCTGTCTCCACCGACACAAGAGTAACGACTGCGGCCAGCAAGGCAACGGCAAATTGCGACTTTATCCTACACAATAAATTCCCGAGACTTCGATTCATGGCCGATCTCCTTTGCTGTTTTATATTATAGACAAATTACCAACGATAAAATACATATTTAATTTAATCGAGATACGATGGAACCGCAAGCCAGTCTATTCCTTTAGGAACGAGTTTTCGTTAGCATAGACCGGGTGGCATTTCCTGCCGTCGAAATCGATCCTGGTGACGGCTGCATTGTCGACGGTGAAAAGATCCATCTGCGGGACCATGGACTTGGCAAGGGCCTCCACCGACGCCCAGTGCCCTATGCATACGATCTTCCCGTCCGGAAATTCATTCCCGAGCAGCCTGTTCCTGAACATCGCCAGCCGCATCTCGAGGGCGGCCCTGTCCTCGTTGGTGTCGGGCCACCACTTGTCATTGGAATATGAACCCGCCACGGCGGGATGCCAGGACGCGATATTCTTCAAGGACGGCAGCTTGACCTTCCTGATGTTGAAAAGGGTCGCGGAGAAATATTCGTGGAGCGCGGGTTCGAGCCTTATCCTTACGCCGAGCGCCAGCGCGACCGCCTCGGCGGTACAGACACAGCGCAGGAAAGGACTTGCCAGGAGGATCGTATTCGAGCCGCAGTTTTTCTTCAGGAATTCGGCGCACTTGTTCTTCTGCCAGTGGCCTTTCGGGGAAAGGTTCGGATCATACACCGAGCTTTCAATGCCGATGTTCTCCATCGACTCGGCGTGCCTGATGAGGTAGAATTCTTTTGCCATAATAAAAATCCAGGAATTTTTATTTAATATGCCATTGATGTATATTTTTAGAAATCTCCGAAAGGAATTTTCTCATGAAAACCTATGTCATGGCGCTGGACCAGGGGACGACGAGTTCGCGGGCGATCATCTTCGACAGGAAAGGCGGAATAGCCGGACGCGCCCATCAGGAGTTCAGACAGATATTTCCGAAGCCCGGCTGGGTCGAACACGATCCGATGGAGATCTGGAGCACGCAGAAGGATGTATCCGCCAAAGCCATGAAGGACGCCGGAATCGTCCCGGCACAGGTCGCATCCATCGGCATCACCAACCAGCGCGAGACCACGATACTCTGGGACAGGAGCACAGGCAGGCCCGTGTACAACGCGATCGTCTGGCAGTGCAGGCGCAGCTCCGAGATCTGCAAGTTGCTCGAGGCTTCAGGAAAGGAGGAGATCATACGCAGGAAGACAGGCCTCCGCCTGGACGCTTATTTTTCAGCTACGAAAATAAGATGGCTCCTCGACAAGGTCCCCGGACTCCGCAGGCGCGCCGACAGGGGCGAGATATGTTTCGGCACCGTGGATTCCTGGCTGATCTTCAAGATGACAGGCGGACATTTCACCGACATCACAAACGCATCCCGCACGATGCTGATGAACATTAAGACCGGCAGGTGGGACAAGGAACTCCTGGAAATCTTCGGGATACCGGAAAAAATTCTCCCTGAAATAAGACCGTCGTCCTGCCATTTCGGAAAGACAAGTCCGGACATCTTTGGCAGGGAGATTGAAATCGGCGGTGTCGCCGGGGACCAGCAGGCGTCGCTTTTCGGGCAGGCATGCTTCAAGACGGGATCGGCGAAGAACACCTATGGCACCGGCTGCTTCATGCTTGTGAACACCGGGAGGAAGCCCACGTTCTCGAACAACCGCCTGCTGACAACTGTCGCATGGAACATCGGAAAGGAGACCGAATACGCGATCGAAGGGTCCGTCTTCACCGGCGGTGCTGTAGTGAAATGGCTGCGGGATTCGCTGAAGATCATAAAGACTGCGCCGGAATCCGAGAAGCTCGCGACGAAAGTCCCGGACACAGGCGGAGTTTATTTCGTGCCGGGATTTGTCGGACTCGGCGCGCCGTACTGGGATCCGGACGCCAGGGGGAGCATATTCGGGATGACGCGCGGCACCGGCGCCGAACATCTCACACGGGCGGCGCTTGAAAGCATCGCGTTCCAGTCGCGCGACCTGATCGCCTGCCTGCAGCAGGACATCGGGCACA
>CAZDNQ010000350.1:0-5359 GCA_964506605.1 uncultured Victivallis sp.
ACTTTTCCAAAGGACAGTTTCAGGCTGATGCCTGGAGAGGTCTGCATCGTGCCGTCCAAGGTCGGCCACCATGAGGAGGCCAGACCTTTCAGGGGATTCCCTTTCTACAACCTCGTCGTCATGCTGAGGGGCGTCCGCACTTTCATGCACATTGCGAATTCCGCAAAAGGGCGTCCGCATACTCTCCAGGGGGCCGTCTCATTTGACACGGCCATAAATACAGGCAGGCTCCTGACGTATATGGAGGACTTGTGCGAGCTGGCTGACGACCGCAATGAACCTGTCCAGTCCGAACTTGCATCATCACTGCTGCAGTCTATCCTGCATCTGCTTCTGAGGGTGATGCGGAAGAAGGAGGAGGCTGAAGAGACGGGCAGGGCGGCGGCATGCAGGACATTGGTCGCCAGTTCAATCGGCGATCCTGCATTGAACGTCAGGAGGATAGCGGCGTTCATGAACTGTTCGCCGGACTATCTGTCCCACAGGTTCCATATTGAGACAGGCATGAAGCTGACCGAATATATAAACCAGCAGAGGACGGAGATGGCGAAGGGGCTTCTGGAATCCAGCGGACTGAGCGTGAAGGAAATCGCATGGGCATGCGGATATACTGATCCCGGATATCTTACCCGGGTGTTCCGCGGCAGGCATGGCGTTTCCCCGCGCGAGTACCGGAAAAAGGCTTCTTTTGGACGACCTGGTTTGAAATAAGGGACTTATGAACTAATTTATGGGCTCCGGAAAAAAAAGAACACCATGGAGATTGAATAATGACAAAGAAACATGATGACAAGGAGACAATAATCGAAGAGGCGTACGACGAGATGACCACCTTCGAGGATTCGTTCGTCAAGCACTGGCCGACCATCCTAAATGCGGCCATAGGAATAGTGATACTGTTCGCGGTTTTTCTTGCATTCAAGAATTTCACCGGCAAGAAGGATATTGCCGCGGCATCGGAATTCGCCGCTGCGAAGACTGTCCCGGACATACAGAAGGTAATCGCCCAGTACCCGACATATCCGGCTGCGAATTTCGCAAGGCTCAGGGCCATGAAGCTGCTCAGCGAAGAGAAGAAATACGATGAGGCGCTGAAGATGTGCCGCGAGATCGTCGAGTCCGCTGATTATCCCGAGGCCTTCTGGCAGGCGAAGCTCGACGAAGGCTATCTCCTTGAGATGCTTGGCAAGAAGGACGAGGCTGCTGAAGCTTTTGCAAAACTGGCATCCGACATAAAGTTCCCGTCCGTCGTCAGGAACGAGGCGTCATACTCCGCTGGCAGGATATTCCTTGCCGCCGGCAAGAAGGACAGGGCGCTTGCCTTGCTCAAGGCGCTCGACAAATCGGCCGGCGGTGAAGACCTGTGGACATATCAGGCGAAATCGCTCATGATGGCCATCAACTGATTGTTTCCACTACCGACCATGGGGGGCTTCCGTGATAGAGCAGCAGCAACTGGCTCCAGGCTACAAGTTCAACGGCAGATACGAAGTCCTGAAGCCGCATGGCAGGGGTAGTCTCGGCGACAGCGTCTATATCGGTAGGCATCCCGACCTTGAAAAGGAAATCATCATCCGCGTGCTTCCGCCGGAGATGGCGACGAGCCCTGACGTTATAAACCGCTTCCTGCAGGCTGTCAAGCTTACTGCGCTCCTCAAGCACCAGAACATACTTCCCGCCTACGATGCCGGCACTGAGAACGGAATGCTCTATTTCGTCAGCGCATCCGAGACCGGGCTCTATCTTTCAGACTATATAAAGATGAAGGGCAGGCTCGGGCAGGATGAGGCTGTGAAGATAGTCCTGGCCCTGGCCGATGCTCTCGACTATGCCTGGAAGGAGAACAAGATCCTCCACAGGAATGTCTGCCCGTCCACGATACTCATCGGCTCAGGAGTCCATCCTATGATTACGGATTTCGGGCTCGCAAAATCTTTTGAAGTGGGGAATGACAGTCTCACGGTCACCGGATACACGATTGGAAACCCGCAGTACATGAGTCCGGAGCAGGCGCGCGGCGAGAGGGAGCTCACATTCCATGCCGACATGTACTGCCTGGGGCTTCTGTTCTACGAGATGCTTGCCGGACAGCCCGCCTTCCAGTTCAAGTCCCATTATGAGCTGATGGAGGCGCAGATGGAGAAGAATCCGAAGCCGCTTGAGAAATACAATTCCGAAGTGACTGCGGAATGCATTTCGATAATCGACAAGATGATGGACAAGAGGAAAGAGAGGCGATATGCCACCTGGCAGGCTCTCGCAAGCGATCTCAAGGATCTGCGTGACGGGAAGTCGACTGCCGCCGCCAGGCCTCCTGCAAGGAAACCTGCTCAGAATCCTGTTCTTCAGTCAAAGGCATATGGCGCCTATTCTCCGCAAAGCCGCAGGAGCAGTCCTGTTGCGGCGATTATAATTGCAGCGGTGATAATCCTCTCAATTGCCGGCGCGGCGATAGCATTCCTCAAGTTTAACGGCAGATGATCCGGCGGCTGCTTATCCGCCGGAGCGGATTTTTCTGACCTCGTCCGCAATGATGCTGATTCCTTTTGCGACAATCCTGTCGTCCTGCGCGTAGGTCAGGCGCATGCATTCGTTCTTGTGCTTCCATTTCGCGTCCATTCCCGGGAAGAAATAGTGTCCGGGGACGATCACCACCCCGCGCTTCTTCAGCCTGGAGTAGAGCTCTGCAGATGTTACCGGGAGATCCTTGAACCAGAGCCAGAGGAAGAGCGCGCCTTCCGGCTTATGGACAAGGCAGAGGTCACCCATCTCCCGCCTTATATGGGCCAGCGCCTTTTCAGCTTTTTTCTGGTAGAAAGGCATGATGATGTTGCGGCTGATCGAAAGGATTTTCCCGCTTGCGACCATGTCATATGCGAGTGCAACCCCGAGTCCGCCAGGAGCAAGGCTGAAAATCGCGTTCATTCCGGATATCGCAGAGATGATCTCCTTCCTGGCGATGACAATTCCGGTACGGAGACCGGGAAGACCTAGCTTCGAGAGGCTCATGCACATAACGATATTTTTGTTCCAGACCGGTTTTGCACCTGTGAAAATTATATTCGGGAAAGGAGTGCCGTAGGCATTGTCGATTATAACCGGAATGGATTTCCCTTCGGCGAGGCTGCAGAGCTTGGCGACTTCGGTGTCGGTCAGGACGTTGCCTGTCGGATTCGTAGGCCTCGATATACATATCGCCCCTATGTCTTCCGTCATCTTGAGGCTGGAGAAATCGACATGGTATTTGAAAAGTCCATCTCCGAGGAGTTCAATCTCCGGTTTCCTGGCAGTGAAGAAATCGTCTGACAGCCCCATGTCGGCATAACCTATGTATTCGGGGGCCAGGGGGAAGAGGATCTTCCTGTGCTTCCGGCCTCTGCCGTAGTTTCCTCTGCCTGCGAACATGTTGAAGAGGAAGAAGAACGCGGTCTGGCTGCCGTTTGTCAGCGCGATGTTCTCCGGGCCGATGTCCCAGCCGTATTCCTTTTTCAGGAGCCTCGCCAGGATGCCGATGAAGCTTGTCTCGCCCTGCGGCCCGTCATAGTCACCGATTATCTGTTCGAATTCGCCTCTGGTGCGGAGGATAGTCTCCATGCGCCTGCGGAAATATTGCTGGACCTCCGGTATATGGGCGGGGTTTCCACCACCTAGCATGTATGTTTTTCCGGATGTGCTGGACAGGGCGTCGCCCAGGTCGTCCATCAGCTGCAGTATGCCGGAGCTGCCTGCAAACCTTCTGCCAAAATCCGATAGCTTCATGTTGCTTCCTCTCATTGCATGTAATTTAACGCAAAGACGTGAAGACGCAAAGCATCTTCAAATGATGCTGAAAATAATTAAAACACTTTGTCTCTTTGTCCCTTGGTGGTAGAATAAGTAAAACACCTTTAAAATTCATGGAGAGAAGATATGCAGAACAAGAAAGTCATCCTGAAGGATCCGGAAGCGTTGTTCAATGATTTCACCAAGGAGGATCCCTGGAGGATATTCAGGATCATGTCCGAGTTTGTCGATTCCTTCGAGAAAATGAGCGCGCAGGGGCCGCTTGTCACCGTATTCGGCTCCGCCAGGACAAAGAAGAATGAAAAGGACTACAGGGAGGCGATCAGGATGGGCAGATTGCTTGCTAAAAACGGATACGGAGTGCTGACCGGAGGCGGGCCCGGGATAATGGAGGCGGCGAACAGGGGCGCGCATGCGGCAGGGGGAGTTTCCGTCGGGCTGAATATCGAGCTGCCGATGGAGCAGAATGCCAACCCCTTTCTTACAGCCCAGGTCGATTTCCGCTATTTCTTCATAAGGAAGGTGAACTTCCTGAAATATTCACTTGGCGTGGTCGTCTTTCCTGGAGGATTTGGCACGTTGGACGAAATGATGGAGACGCTTACCCTCCTGCAGACAGACAAGATCAACAAGATTCCGCTTGTGCTGGTCGGTGTCGATTTCTGGCAGCCGCTTGTAGACTGGTTCGGCTCCACCCTTCTCGACGGCAGGAAGATAAATCCAGATGACTTGGATTATTTCAAGCTCGTTGATACAGCCGATGAAGCGATGAAGCACATTCTTTCGGTCCATAAGACAAGAGGCCTTGTGCACACAGTTAAGAAATAAATTGTCGTGCCTCTTGCTTTACTGGACTGAAAATCGTATAATTTAAAAAACTTTTGGATTGTCACTGCTAGTTTCATAAGGGGAAGGGGGGTTTTGATGTTTTCCGGCAAGAACCGGTGGGTACCGCTGGTGTCATTTATCCTGCTGTCGATAGGCATAACTGCCGTCGCCGTCTATTTTTATTATTCAACCGCAGCCGATTTCCACAGGCAGGCGCAGGATCAGCTTTCATCGGTCGCAAGCATGAAGGTGAAGGAGCTCTTCGACTGGCGCCAGAACCATATCCATGATGCCGACATCATCCTGCAGAACAAGGATATCATGTCGAAGCTCAAGGAGGCCTCAGAGGAGCCGGGAGCAGCCATCCAGGAGTCGTTCAGGTGGGAGCTTTCGGCTATAGCCAAGGCATACGGATATTCCTCCTTCCAGTTCTATGATGCCTCCCTGAAGCCGAGGCTTTCCGTAGGACCGAGACATGCGGAATATGATGGGCTGGTTGACCAGATGCGCGAAGCCATGTCGTCAAAGCATCCGAGGTTCACAGACTTCTACTTCGTCCAGGATTCCGACCAGGGATGCATAGACCTCATTATCCCGATTGTTGACAAGGTTGACACGGGCGGCTCCGAGACATACGGTCTGCTTCTCCTGACTGCCGACAATGCACGTTCAATACTTCCCCTGATCCAGACATGGCCGACGCCCAGCTCGAGCGCAAAGGTGATGATCGCCACGCATTGCTTCGACA
>CAZDNQ010000351.1:0-5352 GCA_964506605.1 uncultured Victivallis sp.
GTCATATGGACGGTCCCCTGTGATTTTCCATTCCACCTCGCTGAGTTCCTCAGGGGCGAGGGGGCGCAGCTCAAATGTTCCGAAGGACCTCTCTTTCCGGGGAGGGCTGTCAAGAAAACTTCTGAAATCAATGATATAACAAGGGCGACACGCCTTGCAGAAAAAGCGATGCTCAGGGCGCAGGCTATAATAGCGGATTCTTCCGTGGATCAGAAGAAGCGCCTGTCATACTGCGGGAAAGTCCTGACATCCGAGTTCCTGATATCCCAGATTGATCTTGAAATATTCTCCGGAGGCGGGGTGTCTGAAAATACAATTGCCGCATGTGGCAGATATTCCGCCGAACCCCACAACAACGGGAAGGGGATAATCCATTCAGGACAGCCAATAGTCGTAGATATATTTCCAAGGCTCAAATCGTGCGGATACTGGGGGGACATTACCAGGACTTTTGTAAAGGGAAGGGCGCCGCATCAGGTGAGGAAGGCCTTCTTCGCCGTCAAGGAGGCCCGGGACTTCTCAAAGACACTTATACATGACGGAGCAATAGCCTCTGACGTCTACAAGGCGGCGGTCAGGATACTGGAAAAACATGGATTCATGACGGGACGTGATGAGGGTGGGGACTACGGCTTCTTCCATTCGCTCGGCCACGGTCTTGGCCTTGAGATCCACGAGGAACCGCGTCTGTCGCCGAAAAACGACAGGCCTCTTGAGTCCGGCAACGTCATAACAGTCGAGCCTGGCCTTTATTATCCGGATTGGGGCGGGATAAGGCTTGAGGACACGGTTGTGGTCGGGAGGAATTCCGCCGAGACACTGACCGTCTATCCAACCGTACTTGAAATTGACTAACCGGATTTATGTGATAAATTTGTTGCCATGAAGATCAGCAAGATAAAAGTTTCCAAGGAAATAACTTACGGGATTCTCCTGTTCCTGTTTTTCGCCGCAGTTTTCTCGTTTGGCCGCCATTACCTCTATTCCTTCAACTCCTGGTGCTTCGCCGTAACCGGCGAGGTGCAACAGATGAATTTCGCGAACGATGGTGAGAGTCCAAACTACCAGCCGCCGCCTGTTGCAGGCGGAAAGGACCAGCCGAAGGCATCAGACAAAAAGTCCGCGGCGAAGACTAATACTGCGGTGGCGGTCCAGAAACCGGCCGAGACAGACAAGCCGGTGCGGAGCAACCTTCCTCAGACTCCCCAGCCCAAGATTAGCATCCTCCCATCGGTGGAGAACGTCGATGAATCCAAGCTTGCCGCCTTCCCTGACCTGCGCAACTATTCCGGGGTTGAATGGAAGACCGAGAAGACGGTGGTTAAAATGGCTACGGACGGGAATTCGCTCTATGCGACATTCCTCTGCTATGACGCCGACCCCGCGAACCTGGTGACAAAATATTCCGAGGCCGAAGGCACAGCTTCCGCCTGGAAGGACGACAGCATAGAGTTCTTCATAATGAACAGCAAGGACGCAGACCATTATTACCAGCTCGTTTCATCAGCCTCAGGCCTGAGCCATGTATTTTATCTGAAGACAAACAACGAGAATGGCCCCACATCCTTCACCCCGGACGCTGAATTCCCCAAGGATTTCAAGAAGCCCTTCATGCGCTCTGAGAAGTGTCCGGAAGGTTTCAAGATCACCATGGAGATAGATCTTAAGAGCTTTGGCTTTGGCAGGCTGGACAACGGCAAGGAACTGCTTCTGCAGGTCGTCAGGAACTACCGCGATTCAGCCGATTCAAAGTGCGCGGAACTTCAGCTCTTCCCCACCTTCATCTATGCCGACAACAGGCATGGCTCCCAGAACCACGACAGGCGCGCATTCATGCCTGCGAAGGCTGTGAAGCAGTAGGTGCGGATTCCAAGTTCCAAATTTCAAAATCCAAGCAATTCCCATTAATTAAACTCCAAACAAGAATATTAATTTCATGGACTTTGGTTTTCTTCGTAATTGATTTCAATTTTACGGAATTGTCCGAGGTTTGAATTTTGGAGCTTGGAGTTTTTGCGGATTTACTTCTGCAATGCTCCGTAGAGTATCCGGTATTCCGCTTCAACCAGGCCGTCGAAGGAATGTTTCCCGTCATGGCTGGAGATTATCTTCCTGAGATTTCCTGCGGGGATTCTCTCCCCGCCTGGATTTCCCGCGCCAATCCTGTTTAGATGTTTCAGGAAACCCGCGGTGCCTCTGTGCTTCTCGGAATATGTTTCAGCAATAAAATTCACCCTGCTGAATCCTGAGAATATCTTGCGGATCTGGGATTCCGTCCTGAATTCAGGCCCCGGATACCGGATCTCCAATTCCTTGAACGTTTTTTTCAGGCTCCCGAATGTCGGCTCTATCAGCATCGACAGAAAAAGCATTCCGCCGGGCCTGAGATGTGAATGCAGCGACGAAGCAAGCTTCTCCAGGTCGGACGACCATTGGAAAGACATGCCCGAAACTATCATGTCATATCCGCCCTCCGGTATTGTCCTGTCGAAGTCGCATGGGATGAAATGTCTTTTTGAAACTTTCAATCCTGATGTCTTGTCCCTGCAGCGTCCAAGCATCGCGTCGGAAATGTCGGTGACGGTGAATTCGCTGGCGGTGAAAGTGCTGAACAGTTTCTCGGTGAGGAATCCTGTTCCGCATCCAAGTTCGATTACTTTGCGGGGTGAGTCCATGCCTTGTGTCCGGGCGATGATGATATTCGCGAGCTTTCGGGCTGCATGCCTCTGGCAGGCTGCCAGTTCGTCGTAGGCGGCGGCGCCTTTGGAGAAGTTCCCTGCTATCCTTTCATTTGATGCCATGAATGAAATCCTCCGTGACAGCCCTGCATTCGTCCGTGTGCGTGAAGGGAAGGGCGTGGCCGGCGTCTTCGAACAGATGGAGCCTGGCGTCAGGAAGGATTGAAGCAAGCTCCTCGGCGATCCCGAAGTCCACAACCTTGTCCTTTTTTCCGTGGAGCATAAGAACCGGAACGCGGACGGAGGCGATATTGCTGCGGAAATCGCAAGATGCCAGAAGCCCGAGTCCGCATGCAAGGCATTGAATATTGTAAGAGGCCGGGAAATCTCCGCCGTATTTTGCCGGATAGAACATCGACCTGTAGAAGTTCCTGACCAGTCGTTCCGGATTTTCAACTACATGTTTCTTCATCATGTCCAGGACATCCGGGGGCTGGCCATGGGGATTGTCCGCGCCGGAACGTGCGAACTTCGCAAATCCCGAATATACTACAAGCGCCTTGGCCGAGGGGATGTTCCCGATGGCGCCGAGAGCCAGCATTGCACCGAGCGAGTGCGCATGTATCACGCACGGGACGTCGCAGCATGAGCGCAGCATTGCCCCGGAGCCGACAAGGTTTTCAGCTGAATCCCCCTTGAAGAACTGGAAGTCGCAGATGGCGGAAGTGGAGGTCGCCGGCATCAGCGGAGCATAGAGCTCCGGTATGACCGCCCATCCCGGGACAATGATTCTTTTCATTTGAATTTCCATGGAGGATAAATCTATCAATGCACGCTTTCTTCGCAAGCCCGGAAATGAAAAAACGGGCGAACGGCAAGTGTGGCCTGTGATAAATGCCGCCATGTTTTCAGAGGTGCCCTGAAGTTTCCTTTGTTTCAAGGGGCACGGGCATCCCTGCCAGGCATATTCCAGCTTTACTTATGCGCCGGCCAAGGATGGCCATGTGTAAGACTGAACGTTGCTTCATGGTTTTGAAATCAGCTGATCCTTCTGGAACTGTCGGGAAGGGAGCTGTAGATTGCAGGCATGAAAACTTTAACTGCAGTCATCCTGCTCATCCTTCTCGGCTTTGCCGCCCGCGGAGAGGACGAAACGCCTGCGGAACTTGTCGTCCGTCTCGGGGACTCCGAGTTCGAAGTCCGCAAAAAGGCGTATTCCGACCTTCTCGGGCTGGGATATTTCGCAAGGGAGGATGTCAGGAACGCGATGTCGTCAAAGGATCCTGAGACCAAGGAGCGCGCCAGGGAGCTATGGAAGACTTTGAGATGGATGAGCTTCCCGAAGGCTGGAAAGGAGATCGCGCAGTCCATATCAAAACTGGAGAACAAGCCTGCCGACAAGGAGGTCTGGGACAAGCTATATGCGGCATATGGCGCGGACATGATTTATCTGCTCGTTGAAATGCATTCCGACGCGAAATACGCAGATCATTCGGTGCGCGGCTTCTCAATCCTCCTGGAAAAGACCGATCCGGCTGAACTTGCCACGGTCATTTCCTCATGCCGCGACAAGGAGAAAAAGAAGATGATGCTTGAATATCTCGCTTCGTCACGGCCGGAGAACCTCAACTCGGAGCTCTGTTCGAAAATGCTGAAGGTGCTGAAGCAGCTGAAACTCTACGAGGAGGCGCTTGTGTTCGGAGAAGACGCCTGCAAGACATGGAAAAGGGACAGTCTCCTTTTCGAAACGGCGAAGGTCGTGAAGGAAGGGCATCTGGAAAAGCTCCTCTGGGAGGACTGCGCCAGGGAAATCATGGATGAAGGCGACGCGGGTTCCAGGGAGAGCATGTCCTGGTTCTATATCACCATGTCGGCCATAATGTCCGAGCCCGAACGCATAAGGGCGATAATCGACGCATTTGACGGGAAGTTCCAGGACGTAAGCGTCCTCAGGAAGATATGCGTGGTGCTCGCAAAGATAAAGATGCACGATGAGCTTCTGAGGATAACGGAGTCCAGGCAGGAACCGCTGTTCAGCTACATGAGGAGCTTTGCGCTTGAAGGACTGGGGAAAAAGGATGATTCGGAAAAGCTCTGGAACACCGTGTCAGCCGGACTCAAATCCGAAGAGGACTGCTACTCCATGGCTGAGCTTATGGATGAGATCGGTGATGCCAGGGCGGAGCAGATATGGGCGCGTATCCTGGAGATCGGCGCCGACGGGAAGGAGACGGTATATGACGTGAACGCCTATCTCAAGCTCGCGCCGTACTGTGAAAAGCGCGGTGAAAACGAAAAAGCCGCCGACTATTACGAAAAGGCAATTGCAGGTTCAAAGGACCTCGGAGCTTTCATGCTGATCACCAGCGATTCCGGAAAATCGCTCGGAAGCGCAGATGCAGAAAAGTACCTGAAGGAGAAGATCGACGAGCTGCGCAAAAAGAAATGAGGATAACTGCTACTTCTTCTCCAGTCCCATTTCCCTGATCAGCGTCGGCATCATGCATTTCTCATATCCCGGTCCGCCAGGATGGAGGCCGTCCGGAACAAGTTTGAGGAAATCAGGCTCGCTTTTATCCAGTACTTTCTGCCATTCAGGCATATGGTCGATCAGGATGTAATTCTTTTCCTTAGCGAAATCCCTGTACATCTGCTGGTAGCTCTTCATGTCCTT
>CAZDNQ010000352.1:0-5342 GCA_964506605.1 uncultured Victivallis sp.
GAGGGCATCGGCGTAGCTCAGCCCATATGCCTTCATGACATTTGCCCCGAAAATCGCATCCTGTTCGGATCGTGATAATCCTGAAGTGAAATTCCGCACGGTTTCCGCCCATCTGCGGTATCCGCATGCCACCGTGCATACCGGCCAGTCGCTTCCGAACATGAGGCGCCCTGGCCCGAAAGCCTCCAATACGGTTTCAAAATAGGGGCGGAGCTGGTCTTCAGTCCAGTTCGTGTAGTCCGCCTCTGTCACCATCCCCGAAATCTTGCAGTAGACATTCTTCCTCTCCGCAAGCGCCATTATGTCCTTCTTCCATGGGAGGAGGATGCCCTCCCGGATCCTGGGCTTGGCGACATGGTCGAGGATGAAAGGCTGGTCCGGATGCATGTCGACGAACCTGATAGTCTGGGGAAGATGTCTCTCCAGTATGAGGATATCGTATGAGAGCCCAAACTCCTTCAGTGCTCCTATGCCCGCATTGAAATCCCCGCGCAACAGGAAATTGTCGTCGGCCTCGCCCTGCACGACATGGCGTACGGATCTCAGCTTCGGGAATTTTGACAGTGTTGCAAGACAATCCCTTAATCCATGCGATGCCAGCGGGACCCATCCGACAACCCCTTTTATGAAATCATGATTCCCGGACATCCCGAGCAGCCATTCAGTCTCCTCCAGGCTCTGGCGCGCCTGCACGCTTATTACGCCGTCGATCCCGGCGGATCTGATCTCCCGTTCAAGCTCTTCAGGCAGGAAATCCCTCCTGATGCTTTTCATCGGGTCATCGATCCAGCCGTATTCCTCCGCGCTGTATTTCCAGAAATGGTGATGTGAATCGATTTTCATGCCGCACCTCACAGGTATGGATAATCATCTGAGATAAGTTTCTTCGCCTTCATCTCGGTCCAGAATTCCCCGGGAATGCTGGCTGTCGCCAAATCCACGTTCTCCTTCACGCGTTTCGGGTTCGACGTGTTGAGCGCGACGCTCACCACGCCCGGAACGGTGAAGCTGAACCTGACGCATGCCGCCGCAGGCGATACTGCGAACTTCGCACAGGTCTCGTTGAAGCTCCGCCGCCATTCGTAGAGATGGGCGTCGCCGACGGGATCGGTCTTCCTGTAGTCGAAGTGTTCGCCGCCGGTGAGGAATCCGGAATGGAAGACGGCGGAGTTCACGATCGAGACGTTCTTCATTTTCAGGGATTCTATGAAATCCAGAAGATCCTTCGGATGCTGCATTATGGTAAGGCTGCACGCGAGCATCACCCAGTCCAGCCGGACAAGCCCGCTCAGCTCCCTGATCACATGCCAGTCCTTTGCGCCCACGCCCACCGACTTGGCAAGGCCTTTCGCCTTAAGCTCGTGCAGGGCTCTGTATGCGCCTAGTATGTCTTCAAGCCGCTTCTTCCTGTCGTCAGGATCCTTTGCGGCATTGAGATATTCGTCAGGATCGTGCACCGAGACAAATGAAGGCCTGTACTGTCCCCCGAGGAGATCGTTTCCCTGCTCCCAGCATTCCATGATGCCTTCATAGCTTATCTTCTGTTCCGCATCATTCTCCAGATCCGCCCAGGCTCCTGGCTCAAATGTCGGTTCAGGACCTTTCAGCGGGACACGGTACCACGCGAGCTTGTTGCTTATCACCGCAGACTCCGGCGGGATTCCGAGTTCGTTCAGGCATTTCCCGATCGTCTCAAGTGAAAGTCCGGCCCCGTATTTTCCAGCCGAATCAAGTACTACCGGCGGTTCGAAATACGAGAAGAACTCCTTGACGGACTCAAGCTTCTTCTCATAGGGGACCGCCTTGTAAAGGTTCCCTAGACAGCTTGTCCCGAATATTATCGACGGAATCCTTACGCCTGTGCCGCCTATGCTGTGATATTCCATTACATGCCCTCCTATGCTGATTCTATTATGATGTTTGCGTATTGGATCGTGTCCGCGGTCCGTATGAGCCCGATGGCCAGAGGAACCCTTTTCTTGAACTGCTCATGCGGCTCGAAGCTGATGCCTACCCCTGCCATGGCGGATGAAAATCCCTTCCGGACCTCGTCGTCGTTGCTCTTCATGAACTCCTCGGCCATGAAAGCCCTGCCGACTACGAAGTTCTGCCTGAGGGCGTCCAGTACCTGGCATACTGTCGGGATCCCGTCGACAAGGGAGATGTCGACTGTCTCGATCCCCGGCCAGAACGGAAAACCCCTGTCGGCTATCACGATTGTGTTCGTGTGCCTGACCCTGCTTATCAGCGAATTTATCTGCGGATTGATTATTCCCCTGACTATCATCTTCGCTCCAATGATGTAAAATAATGATTTTGAAATTAGCCTAAGCTATCCTTGCAATAGGCTATAAAAATGGCTATAATTGACCAAATGATGTATAATATTGACTTTTAATAAATAGGCATTGCGACAGGAGGCTGCATGGGCGCACGGAAGCCGGATTTCTTTTCAAGGCAGGTTACTGAAAGCCGATGCTACTATTTTGATACGCCAAGGTCAGGGGCCGTTCCCCTGGCCGTCATATGCGGCGGATTCGAAAGGTGCAGGGCCGACTATGTGGTCGACAGGCGGGATTTCCCTTATCATGCGATCGAACTTGTAATGGAGGGCAGCGGGGATTTCATGGCCGGTGGCAGGAAGTTCGCGCTGAATCCCGGTACGGTCTTCTCGTACGGGCCGGGCATCCACCACGTGATACGTTCGGATCCAGACAACGTCCTGCTGAAATATTTCGTCGATTTCACCGGGACGTCCGCAAGCCGGATGCTGAAGTCAGTCTCCCTCCACGGCGGAGGGACCACAAGCGTGTCAAGCCCCCAGATTATAGCGGGGATTTTCGAGCAGCTCCAGCATTCCGGGACAGCCGGAGGCGGAAGCAGGATCAGGATCTCTACTCTTCTGCTTGAAACGCTCGTGCTCCTGGTCTCGGACATGATGTTTTCCGGCAGGGAGTCTGCGAACTTCGCGGCTTCCACATACCACAGGTGCCGGGAGCATATCGGCAGGAACTTCAATTCCATCAGGACACTCGGGGAGATCTCCGATGCCTGCGGGGTCGACAAGGCGTATCTGTGCAGGCTATTCAAGAGGTTCGCAGGAACAAGCCCTTACTCGCATCTCATGGGTTTGAAGATGAACAGCGCGGCCGTACGCCTGAAGACCTCGGATCTTACGCTGAAAAGCATAGCCCTCGAGAACGGATTCAAGGATCCATACCACTTCTCGAAGGCCTTCAAGAAGGCGTACGGGATTTCACCTGACGCCTTCCGCAAAGGCAAATAAATAATTTCAACATGCCGGGTCGCAGACCAGGCTGCTGGATTAGAACTCAACCAGGTTCTTGACGACAACTGGAAGCCCGGTATTGATGGACTTGTTGGCGGCGATTCCCGTGAGGATCGACATTGCCCCGTCGACATGCGATGCGGCCCTGTTCAGCGGATCCCTGGTCTTTTCGCCGAAGATGTCGTTGAGCATGACCTTGTCTCCGCCGCCGTGTCCGCCCTTCGCCTCCGGGATCTTCACCGAGTATGGTTTTCCGAACATGGGATAGACGATGAGCTTGTTGCCGACAACGGCCCCTTCTGCATTCCTGTCGCCGCCTGCGTTCACATATGAGGTTTCAATCACCTCGAGCTCCATCCTGCCCTTCGTGCCGTTGAAGTTCACCCGGAACCCCTCCCATGGCAGGTAGGCGTTCAGCGAATAAGTCATGATGGCCTTGTTGTTGTATCTCACCATCACGCCCATCGTGTCCTCGATGCTTATGCCGTCGCCGAACACGCTCTGGTCGCGCAGGTATCCGTCCTCGTTCTCGGCGTCAAGATACATCCCCTTGAGTCCGGGGCTTGATGACATGTCGAGCGCGAAAGGATCGCTCTTCGCGTTCCTGCTGCCCGTCGCCCTGTAATAGAAGTCCTTCATCCCGCGCTTCTCCGCGTTCGCCTTGCCGTAGAACATCAGGTCGCCCATCGCGAACACGACCTTCGGCGTGCTGGCGAGCCAGAAGTTGACCAGGTCGAAGTGGTGGGTGGACTTGTGGACGAGGAGTCCGCCGCTGTTCTTCTTGTCGCGGTGCCAGCGCCTGAAATAGTCCGCGCCATGCTGGGTGTTGAGCAGCCATTCGAAATGCACGGAGTTGATATCGCCTATCGCGCCCTTCATTATCTGCTCGCGCGGTGCGGAATTATGCGGGGCGTAACGGTAGTTGAAGGTCACCCTCAGCTTCTGTCCGGTCTTCTTGATGGTGTCCAGTATCTCCTGGCACTTCTCCTCGTCGATCGTCATCGGCTTCTCGGAGATCACGTCGCACCCGAGCTCCATCGCCCGCTTGATGTAGACGTGGTGGGTCCTGTCGATGCTCGTCACGATCACGCAGTCAGGCTTCTCCTTCTTGATCATCAGGTCGAAGTCGGTATGTCTGTACGTCCTGGCAGGTTTCGCCTTGTATTTCTCGACAAGCTGCCTGTTCGCGTAATCCATCCTGGTCTGGTTGATGTCGCAGAACGCCAGCAGCTCGCTCGTCTCCTTGAACGTCGTCGAAATCGCCTCATAGAACATCGAGGCCCTGCCGCCTGTACCAACCTGCACATATCTCTTCTTCTTCATCTTTTCCTCCTGATTTTATCCAGTAAATCCTGTTATCCTGTCTGTAGTTATATTTGAATTATTTCCCTGCCTGGAACGGCGAGGCCGGCAGGCCGTCGCCATTGTACAGGTTGCAGTCCGGACTGCTGTCCCAGCCATAGCGCACAGATGCCGGCGCCTTGACCTTGCCGCTGCTGACGATCACGGTGTCATCCTTGATCTGCGCGTCCGCCCAGACGTATTTGCCGTCAGCCCCTGCAACTGCAAAACCTTTGAGCTTGTCTCCGCCTTTTGCAGCAAGCCCCTTCGCATGCGTGAACTTGACCACGGCCTTGTCGCCCTCCATCTTGATAGAATCGAAGAGCGGTCCGGCGAATTCCAGATCCTTTTCGCCGTAGCACATGTTTCTTGCGGCGAGAGACAGCCTGCGTCCGACCTCCTGCTTGTTCTTCGGATGGATGTCGTTCACATCACCGATGTCGATAATCACGGCCATTCCAGCGCTCTTGATTGCAAGCGTCTTCCCCTGGGAATTCCTGAGTTCGGCCCAGTTGTGCTCAGTAGGCTCCGCCTTGCCAGGCATATAATTTGCGAGCTGGACGAAATAGAAGGGCATGTCCGGATTGCCATGCGCCTCGCGCCAGGAGTTGATCAGAAGCCCCATGGCCTTGTCATAGTTCTTAGGAAGATCGCCGGTGTTCGACTCGCCCTGGTACCAGAGCGTTCCTTTTACGGCGAATCCGTCGATCGG